>JAFXRA010000179.1 GCA_017526725.1 Candidatus Rifleibacteriota bacterium | reverse complement strand
GTCAGCTAAAGCTGACACTTCCCCCAGCTAAACTGGGGGAAGATCTTCTTTTTTCCCAACTCTTCCTACACTTCTAACGCTTCCCACAAGCAACGTCAGTTGCCGTCCCACAACGAAGTGTCCCACAGCGAAGCGTATCACCCTCTAGGGTTTTGTTAAGAAGCTAGCTCTGTGAAAAGCTTCAGGTTTTCTTCAAAGAACTTTATAGTTTCTTCAAAAGAAGATTCTGAAGCCTTTGAAACAATAAAATAGTTGCCGTTTCCTTCATAGACAGAATCAGAATTTGCCTTTTGCTTAAGAATGTTTCCCTCTAGAAAAATAACCAGAACAAAAATAGCTGAGTGCTTTTATCACCAGAATTTGTTTTCTTCCGGGTTATATTCGAAGCCAGCTTTAGATAATGATTCTTCAATGTATTTTCGACTGACGCCAAGGCTTGCACAAAGTTCGTCTAAAGAAGAAAACTCGTCTCTGAGTTTCATGTTTATGAAGCTTAGCAGCATCATTGGGTCTTGGGGAAGATTGGTATTATTGTCTTTCATAAATAGTTTATTTTGCAACGTAAAGAGTGCAGCAGCAATGCCCTTCTTCTCGCATCTTTTTGCATGGGCAGATTGTGTCTTCGTTTTGTTCTGGAACACAAGGACAATAGCCATTTGTTGCGATAAGTCTTTTATGTATTGCTTCAACAACTTTTTCGTTGGGGTTAAGCTGCATATTATGCTTTTCTAAGTAAGGTTTTACATCAACTATTTGGTTCATTTTCCGGTCACCTTTCACTTGTTTTCATCTTTTTATAACATATTAAAACAAATACTTCTACTTGTTGTTATTGTAATTGGTTTTTGTTGTAGTTATTGTTCGAATAGTTCTAGGTTCAAATAGTTCGAATTGTTTTAAGAATTCTTGGGTTTATAATACGCTATCGCTAAACAGAGTTTACTATGGTTAGGTCACCACTCCGGCACTACGTGCCACCTCAGCGACTCGCTCACATCCTGTGGTTCGCTTGCACGCCGCCATCCTTGGCGGCAGTCCTCAAGGAGAGGCTTTAGGACAAACCTTCCAACAATTACCACAGTGAAACGTCCCACAACGAAGTGTCCCACAGCGAAGCGTATCACTTACCACCTACTACCAACCACTCACCACGCCAAGCTTTGCTTGGCTATCCGCTCTGTGTAGGCAATTAGCACAATCAACTACAGCTGATTGGGGAAGTTGTATTTCTGATCTATGAGCCAACCATAAAATTCTTTTTGTGATTCTTTTGCGAATTGGTGAGAAAGATTATATACTTCATCAAGAATATGTTTTTCAGAGGGTTTCAATTCATAAGCCTTCTCAAAATTTTTTATGGCTTTTTCTGTTCTATCAAGTTCTTTGTAGCAGATAGCTGTTTTGTAATAATATTCAAAAACAGAAGAATTTTGACGTATAGCTAACTCAAAGAATTTTCGAGCTTCATCATAATCTTTTTTCTGGTAAAAATGAAACTTGGCAACGGTATAAAACAAGCTTTCTGCATATTTGTTATTTTCAGTATCAACAGATAGTTCCAAAGCTTCATATGCAATATTGGAAGCCTCTTGATAGTATTCCTGCTCGCATAGGCATTTGCTGTAGGCTTCCATAATCTGTAAATCATAGGGCATCAACCAGAAAGACTTTTTATATTCAGCTAAGGCTTCATCATATTTTTTTTGAGAATAAAGTCTGGAAGCCTTCCTGAAATATTCTTTGGCTTTGTTTAATTCAGAATTGTTATCTGCTATAACTTCTAATTCCATAAAGGCTTTTTTCAAATCTAAGGTATCTTCTGCACCTTGGATGACAAGTTCCTGACATTTTTCTAAGTAAACTTTATATTGTTCTATATTCCCTTTTTCTTTATAAATACCAGCTATTAGCCCATAAATGGAAAACTTTTCCTGTTTGTCTTTCGTATAGGCGACTTTTTTCTCATAACTTTCTATTTCTTTATTATATTGTTTCTTTTCATCGTAGTAAAAAGCTTCTAAATCATAATAAACAGCAAATTTAGCAGCATTATTCTCGGATTTTGCCAACGAAAGACCTTTTTGTAGGTATTTTAAAGCTTCATCATATCTATGTACCCATATTAGATGAATAATGAGATTTTCGAGGGCCTCATGCTTTTCAGGTTTAAGATTGTAAGCAGCCATAAATAATTCAATGGCTTTATGCTTTTTGAAGATACTTTCATATGTGCCTCTTTGAATAAGCTGATGATAGTCAGACATAGTCTGATAGTGTTTCGCTTTGATAAAATGCCAGCTATGCTTAAATATTTCGGCTAGGCGTGAGTAAATCCCATATAATTCAGGATTTATATCATTTAGTTCATAATACTTCTCTAAGCTTTCTCTATCACTGGAAACTACTTTTTCTCCAACTTCGATAGCTTCGTTAAGCCTATTTAAATCAATATAAGCATAGAACATTTTCCCTAAGACAGCTAAGTTTTCTGGGACAATTTTATGCGCTTTTTCGTATTCTCTTAAGGCTAATTCTGGTTTTCCTTTCATATAATACTCGTATCCATCAGCAATATACTTTTGCTCTGGATGCAGCTTATAATATTCAGCTTTAACTTGTGACTGCAGAGGCTCAAATTCTTCTTTTTCCTGGTCTGTTATAGCAAAGATTCTCGCTTTGTTACAGGCTTTAAATGCTTCTTCTATTTTATTAGATTTTAGGTAGCATTTTATTAAATCTGCATTTAGTTTAATATTTGTAGAATCTTTAACTAAGGCTAGTTTATGTGCTTTTTCAGATTGTTTTGAGTCTCCTGATTTCGTGTATCCTTTAGCCGCAAATGTTTGAAATTTTTTTACATAATAAGTGTGTTGCTGCTGCTGAGCAATAGTAAGACCTTTTTGAGCTATAGATATTTCATCTTTGATACGGTTTTGTTCTAACAGGCATTCACAAAGAATACTCATTGCTTTCAGATTATTAGGACTAATTTCTAAAAGCTTTTTAAAAATAGGTATAGATTTAAAGAACTGCTTGTTTTTATAACTGGTTATGGCATTTCCCATGAGATTATCTACTTCTATTTTTTGGGGGTCGTATATTTTAATATCTTTGGGATAATATTCTTCTAAATCTTGTGGCGATAGCGGTTCTTCTTTTATTTCAGCCTTTTC
>JAFXRA010000014.1 GCA_017526725.1 Candidatus Rifleibacteriota bacterium | reverse complement strand
TGCTTCCCCCTCCTCCGCCACCTCCGGCACGAGCAAAGGCTTCATCGACAACAATCAGTAATAAGCAGGAAAGGATTAATATTATTAATAGTAAAACAGTGTGTTTTTTTCGTAATTTTTTCATTATTATTGCCCTTATAATATTTTTATACTTTTAAATATAATATATTAATTTTTGTTTTGATATATTATTGAATTAAATACCCAAAGAGTTTATCTATAACAATAAAAATATTGTTATATTGAAAAGTTTATTGTAAACTGTACACTATTAAGAATATAAAATTCACGGGAGATAATAATGACTCAAATTGTTAGTCAAAACGAAATTGATTTGATTATCGGAACCAATCACCATGACCCTTATCAAGTATTAGGCGCTCATGAATGTGAACAGGAAGGCAAAAAAGTTGTTGCAGTAAGAGGCTTTTTGCCAGATGCAGTCAGGGCAGAAGTTATCGATTTGAATACAGGCACTGCTTTTAAGATGGAAAAACTTCATGATGCAGGCTTTTTTGAAGCTGTAATCACTGAAAGAACTCAGGTTTTCCCATATCGCATTAAAAGCTATTACGAAAACGGTGCCAGTGCAGAATTTTATGATTCTTATGCTTTTATGCCAACTATTGGTGAAATGGACCAATACTATTTCAGCCAGGGCAATCACCACGAACTTTATGAAAAACTTGGTGCTCATATTAGATACTTTGATTATTTCAAAGACAAACTTGGTGGTGTTTCATTCGCAGTTTGGGCTCCAAATGCTCGCCGCGTCAGTGTAATCGGTGACTTCAACCGCTGGGATGGCCGTCGTCATGTTATGAGAAGTCTTGGTACTTCCGGCGTTTGGGAAATCTTTATTCCTGGTTTGCAGACTGGTCAGAACTATAAGTTTGAAATCAAGACCAAAGACGGTGCTTTGTTGGAAAAAGCTGACCCATTTGCTTTCTACGCAGAAGTAAGACCAAAAACTGCCAGCAAGATTTATGATTTAAGCGGTTATAATTGGGAAGATGACGAATGGATGACTTCCAGAGCCGAAAAAGATTGGCACAAAGAACCAGTTTCAATTTATGAATGCCATCTTGGTTCATTCATGCGTAATGCTGAAGAAGGTAACCGCTTCCTTACCTATCGCGAATTAGCACCAATTATTGCTGATTACGTTAAGGAACAGGGCTATACTCACGTTGAACTGCTTCCTGTAACAGAACACCCCTTAGATATTTCCTGGGGCTATCAGGTAACAGGTTATTTTGCACCAACCAGCCGTTTCGGTAACCCGAAAGACTTTATGTATTTCGTAGATTATATGCATAAAGAAGGTATTGGCGTAATATTAGACTGGGTTCCAGCTCACTTCCCCAAAGATTCTCATGGGCTGGCAAAATTCGACGGCACAGCTCTTTTTGAACATGCAGACCCACGTCAGGGTGAACACAAAGACTGGGGTACTCTAATATTCAATTTCGGTAGAAACGAAGTTAGAAACTTCCTTATCAGCAGTGCTTTGTTCTGGTTGGATAAATATCATGCAGATGGCTTAAGAGTTGACGCTGTTGCTTCAATGCTTTACTTAGACTATTCTAGAAAAGCAAATGAATGGGTACCAAACAAATTTGGCGGCCGCGAAAACCTCGAAGCAATTGATTTCTTGAGACAGATGAATACTGTTTGCCAAGAACTCCATCCAGGCACTATGAATATTGCTGAAGAATCTACAGCTTTCCCGATGGTTTCAAGACCAGCAGCCGATGGCGGTTTGGGCTTCACCTTCAAGTGGAACATGGGTTGGATGAACGACACTCTCAGCTATTTCCAGAAAGACCCAATCTACAGAAAGTATCACCACAACAATCTGACTTTCCCGTTGATTTATGCTTTCAACGAAAACTTCATTTATGTTCTTTCTCACGACGAAGTTGTTCATGGAAAAGGCAACCTTATCAACAAGATGCCAGGCGATTTCTGGCAGAAGTTTGCTAACCTGCGCCTGTTGTTCAGCATGATGTGGACAATGCCAGGCAAGAAGCTTGTGTTCATGGGTTCTGACTTTGGTCAGTGGAATGAATGGAACAGCAATCAGAGCATAGATTGGCATCTGTTGGAATTCGATTCTAATGCAGGCGTTAAGAACCTTATCAGTCATCTTAACTACTTGTATAGAACTGAACCCTCACTTTATCAGAAAGACTGTGATGGCTCAGGCTTTGAATGGATAAGCTTTGATAATGTTGATGAAAGCATTATTAGCTGGATAAGAAAAGGCGAAAATGAAGATGACATTACATTGTTCGTAGCCAACTTTACTCCAGTTCCTCATAGCAACTATCGTGTAGGCGTTCCAAGAGACGGTTTCTATCAGGAAATACTCAATTCCGATTCTGAAATGTATTTCGGTTCTAACATAGGCAACTATGGTGGAAGATGGAGCGAACTCTTTGGTTGCAACGGTCGTGAACATTCAATCAGTATTGAAGTTCCACCTTTGGCTGTAGTCGGCTTCAAGTTGACCAAGTAACTTTAAGTTAGATAAAAAAATACCCGAATCATTAAGATTCGGGTATTTTTTT
>JAFXRA010000178.1 GCA_017526725.1 Candidatus Rifleibacteriota bacterium | reverse complement strand
TTTAGAGTTGATTAAGGGAGGTTTTCGATGTTAGACAACAAAACTATAGCATCTGCGATGACGATTAAGCTAGATAACGTATTGCCAGAATATCCAAAGTTTGTCGAAGGTATCAGGCGAGCACCAGACAGAGGTTTTACTCTGAATCAGCACGAAACAGAAATTGCTCTCAAGAACGCTCTAAGATATATTCCTGAAGAACTTCACGAAGCTTTGATTCCTGAATTTTTAGAAGAATTGAAGACTCGCGGCAGAATTTATGGCTACAGATTCAGACCAGAAGGCAGAATTTACGGCAAGCCAATAAACGAATACAAAAGCAATTGTATTGAAGGAAAAGCTTTTCAGGTCATGATTGATAACAATCTAGACTTTGAAGTAGCTCTTTATCCTTATGAACTGGTTACTTATGGCGAAACAGGTCAGGTCTGCCAGAACTGGATGCAGTATAGACTCATAAAGAAGTACTTAGAAAACCTCGATGAATATAGAACTCTGGTTATGATGTCCGGTCACCCTCTAGGGCTTTTCAAATCTAGTCCAAATGCTCCTAGAGTTATTATGAGCAACGGTTTGATGGTCGGAATGTTCGACAACCAGGAAGAATGGCATCGTGCTATGCAGTTAGGCGTTTCAAATTACGGCCAGATGACTGCTGGCGGCTGGATGTATATTGGCCCTCAAGGCATTGTTCACGGCACTTTCAACACAATTTTGAATGCAGGAAGAATGAAACTTGGCATTAAAGACGAAGACGGCTTGAGTGGTCATCTCTTTGTTTCTTCTGGTCTCGGTGGAATGAGCGGTGCTCAACCAAAAGCAGTTGAAATAGCAAATGGTGTTGGCATTATCGCTGAAGTTGATATGTCTAGAATTGAAACCCGACATAAACAAGGCTGGGTTTCTCTGATTGCAGAAACTCCTGAAGAAGCCTTCAAACTTGCAGATGAACATATTGAATCTAAAAAGACTACTTCTATTGCTTTCCATGGCAATATAGTAGATTTGCTTGAATACGCAGTAAACAACAATAAAAAAGTAGAGCTCCTTTCTGACCAGACTTCTTGTCATGCTGTCTATGACGGTGGTTACTGCCCCAAGGGTCTTACTTTTGAAGAACGCACAGAAATGCTTCACAAAGACCCGGCAAAATTTAGAATACTTGTTGACGAAAGCCTGAAAGCCCATTTCAAAGCTATCAAAACTTTAACAGAAAGAGGCACCTATTTCTTCGATTACGGCAACTCATTTATGAGAGCCATTTTTGACGCAGGTGTCAAAGAAATCTGCGCTAACGGAGAAAACCCAAGAGACGGTTTTATATGGCCTTCTTACGTTGAAGACATTATGGGTCCATTACTTTTCGACTACGGTTATGGTCCATTCAGATGGGTCTGCTTAAGCGGTAAACATGAAGACTTGGTAAAAACCGACCAGGCTGCTATGTCTTGCATAGACCCTAACCGCCGTTCTCAAGACCACGACAACTACGTTTGGATCCGTGATGCAGAAAAGAACTCATTAGTTGTTGGAACTCAAGCTAGAATTCTCTACCAGGATGCAGAAGGCAGAGCTAACATTGCATTGAAATTTAACGAACTAGTTAGAAAAGGCGAAATAGGTCCTGTTATGATTGGCCGCGACCACCACGACACAGGCGGAACAGACTCTCCATACAGAGAAACCGCTAACATAAAAGACGGAAGCAATATTATGGCTGATATGGCAACACATTGTTATGCTGGTAATGCTGCTCGCGGAATGAGCCTTATCTCTCTACACAACGGCGGCGGCGTAGGAATCGGCAAATCAATCAATGGCGGCTTCGGTCTTGTTCTTGATGGCAGTGAAAGAATTGATAATGTTATCAGAAGCTCAATGATTTGGGATACCATGTGCGGTGTTTCCAGACGTGCCTGGGCAAGAAACGAACACGCAATCGAAGTTACAGCTCAGTTCAACAAAGCCAAGAACGGCAATCATGTCACTTTGCCGTTTATTCCAAAGGAAGATAAAATCAAGGCTGCTGTAGCAGAGTTGTTTGAGAAATAACGAAAAAGCTTGGCTATATGCCAAGCTTTTTCGTTATTGTTTTTTTATAGGTCTTCTTTTTCTCGATGCGCCCCCAGAATTTTTGAAAAAAATTACTGGGGGAGCTGTCACGAAGTGACTGAGGGGGGAGCAAAGCAGAAGCTTTGCGTAGTTCTTCTAAGGATTAACGCAATGCTTTGCATTGCTCCCCCTTTCGTCTTTTGCTTCGCAAAATCCACTTCCCCGCATAGCGGGGGCAGGTCTTCTTTTCCACTCTGAGCTCTAGGCTCTGAGCTCTTTTACTATTTTCCCGTTTCTAAGAGTTTGAGCATCTTTTCATCTTTGGTTTCTGACTTTAAACTATCTTCTCTAGCAGCGCCATTTTCTAAAAGTATATAAACAGACTCATACTGATTGTTTATAACAGCAAAATAAAGCGGAGTTCTTCCTGAAGCCGTCTTTTTATCTATCGGAACCCCTGCAGCTATAACTTTCTTCATCAAATCAATATTTCCATATTGAGCAGCACAATGAAGCAAAGTCTTACCTTCTTCAACATATTCTTTTTGCTTTTCTTTGGGTTTTTGAGCCTCAATTTTCAAATCTGCCCCATTATCGATAAGAACATCCACACATTTTCTGCTATTCTTATCCGCAGCGATCAAAACCAAAGATAATAATACCTTTGTATTAATAGGAACAAACTTTTCCGGTTCATTAATCGGATGAAAATTATCTTTGCAGAGTTTTTCCAAAAACACAGCATGGTCCTTTTCGATAGCTATTTGTGCAAGGAAAGGTCTGACCAACGCAGGTTGAATTGGAACAACAATAGGGCCTGCTGGACAAAACACATATTCATTGGCAAGCGAAAAATCATTTGCCGCTTCATCTATACAAGTTTCCTCATTAAAAACAAGATATTTTTCAAGATGAACTGGTTTATCCTTTGTTTCACCAGTTTTATTTTCTTGTTTAGCATTAATCTGTTTTATTTCTTCCTTACGCCATTTTTCATAATTATCAAAACAATCAGTTTCTTTAACATTACGAGGGGTTTTACCATTATTGTTTTTTATGCTTAAATCAAATTTTTCTCCATATTTATATAATTCTTTCATCAATGGCCTGTTATCCAAAGAAAACATGGCACAATAATGCAAAGGTGTGTTGCCATCATTATCCTGCTGATTGAGATTTGCCCCTTTTTTTACTAAAAAGCCTACCATGTCAGCATTATCGTTCTTGACCGCAAAATGAAGCGCATTTTGTTTATTATTATTTAAAATATTCAGGTCCGCGCCTTGGCTCTGAAGCATCCTGACACATTCCAGCAAATTATTTGCAACAGCATAATGCAGAGGTGTATTTCCTTCAGAATCTTTTTCATTGGGAGAAAAACCGTTATCAAGAAGAAATCGAACAGTATTAAGATTGTAATAAATTACAGCATAGTGCAAAGCATTACGTTTGTTTTCCGTATTAACAGTTTTCTTAAAATCAAATTCATGAATCAAAAATTTCAGAATTTCAAATCTATCATATCGGACAGCAATACAAACAGCAGGTTCGTTATTATAATAGTATTGCTCAATTTTCTTTCCTTTTTCGGAAAGCATAAAAATGTTAATCAGTTCACCATTCTTTATATAATTATAGATTTCTTCATTTTCGTTATTGTTCTTAGGTTTTGTTTCTTCTGGAATAGAAACGGCATTATCTATGTTTTCTGTTTTACTTAATGTGCTAGAAACTATATTATCATTAGCAATTTCACTATTATTAGACTTACCAACATCTGGGGTAACAGGGACTGGTTTATTGTCCTGTTTGGCGTTAGTCCATTCTGTCTTATCTTGCTTAGTGTTTTGAGTAGAAGATTCTTTCGAATCTTTTACATTTCCAAAAATACTAATTCTTTTTGCCTCAATTATTTTTTTTCTTTCTTCTTCCTGCTGAATTTCTAAGGGAGTTTTCTTTTTACCAAATGGTTTATTATTTTCTCTACTAAAGTAAGATTTTTTTTGAATTTTTTTCATTAATTTATTATAGAACTCAGAGTCACTCCCAGAATTAGTATTGTTTGAAATATTTGATGAATTATCTATTTTGGATTTTTCAGAAGAATTATTAGAAGACAAAGGAGAACTTTTTGGTTGTTCGGAAGACTTGAACTCAGCTAAGTCTTTTTTTGAGGTATGGGCTTCAAAATCATAATAAAAAGCAACAAATGTTCCAAAACTTAAAATACAGAAGATTAAAAAAATTATTCCTATAAAATTAGAATTATCATTTTTATAATTCGGATTATTACCGTAGGAATTATTACCATTATTATGGTATTCCCCTGAAGAATAATCCTTATTTCGAACTTCGTAATCCTTCATTCCCATAGCAAAACAACATCTTTCTATATAATATTTTTAATTTTATTCATCTATAATGTTCTTCGTAATAATCAAAATAATCAAAATAACGTATATCACGAGGTGTTTTTCCATCTCTGTTTTTAATATCAAGATTTAATTTAATTTTATTTTGATATAAGACATCCAATACTTTTTTATCCTGCATATACATATTTATATAATGTAATGCTGTATTTCCGAGATAATCTTGAAAATTAACATCTGCCCCTTCTTTCACGAACAGATTTACAGCCATAGAATTTCCTTTTATTGCTGCCATATGCAAAGGAGTCTGTTTTTTCAGATTGTACTTGTCTGAGTCTGCACCGTGATGAATTAATATCTGAACATTATATGGGAAAGGGTTAGAAACAGCGTAATGTAAAGGAGTGTTATTGTATAGATCTGTAGAATTCACATCAAAACCATTCTGAATAAGCAAATCAACAATCTGCTCATTAGATTGTTGAACTGCATAGTGCAAAGCATTGCGCCCCATTTCATAATCGACCAGGTTTTTACAATCAAATTCATGAAGTAAATATTTTAAAATTTCATACTGACCATATTTGGCCGCAATACATGGGGCTGGTTCACCATGATAAGTCATTTTAAGTAAATCTTTCCCACTTTTTGCAAGATTATATAAATCAGTTAGTTTACCATCTCTTATATATTCATAAGCCTCTTGCCATTCTTTTTCTTCAGGCGTTAATTCAGAGTTAACATCCAGATATTTTGCGGGCTTTTTACCATCTTTAAGAAACTTTTGAATTTTTTTATCATTTGTAAGCGATCTCAGAGAATTATCTTCTCTATCAGCCCCACAATCAACAAGAAAACAAGTCATAATTATATCGTTATTTTTTACAGCATAATATAATGGACTTTTGCCGGTTTTGGTCTTTTTATCTACGGGAATTCCAGCCATTAAAGCTTGTTTAGCTAATGGAATATTATAGTTTTTAGCAGCAACATGAAGCATATTTCTGCCATCTTCAAGTTCGAACTTCAAGTCTGCTCCATGATTAATTAAAACTTCGACACATTTTCGGCTATGCTTTTCAGCCGCATAAATCAAAGAATTATCACCTATTTTATCGCTGTTAACTATATTAGAATTTTTCTTGATAATCTCATCGAGAAGCTTACTGTAATCTTTGTCTAAGGCAATTTTAGTCAAAACAAGACTCTGTTGTTCATCATCGGTAACGATTTCTAACAAATCATTTTCCTGCAATTCATAAAGATGAGCATATTTTTCTTTATATTTTTTCTCTACTTCACTGAATGTTAATTTGCTGTCTGCTTTTTCTTCTAATTTTTCAGAGCCATCATTTGTAGTATATGTTCCATTCTTAGAGTCGTCTGCTCTATCATTACCTTTGTCATCACCTTTTAAAACTGTTTCTATCTTTCTCTGAAATAAATTAAAAAATTTCTTTATTCTATTCTTGCCGGAAAACTCGTCCTCTACTATCAGCAAAGAAATGATTATAATAACAGCGACAGGCAAAAGTTTTAAATGCCAATTTTTAGAACTATTAGGGCCGTATTCTTTATTATAATAATCTCTATTATTGTTGTAATAATCTTTATTCATAATTGTTAAACCGTTTCAAATTAACTTAATAAAAAATGTTGAAGCAGCCATTGAACAGCTCCAACCAGCAGACCTAATACTCCGCCAAGATATTCAATCATCTTCATTTCCTTATCAGCTATACGATTAACCATAGCCTCCAGTTTATCTAAATCCATCTGGTCTACTTTTTCTTTAACAATATCGTGAACAGAAACATGCTTTATGACTTCACTACCAGCCTTAGTTAAAACAGTAGGAACCGCCTCTTTTGCTTTTGTTTTTAATAATTTGATTACGGTTTCTGTTGTTTTGGTGACTAATGTATTCGTGCTTATAATTCTGGTTAAATCTATTTTGATAAGCGGGATTTCAATACCTTTAAGGTAATTATTTATATAGTCATATATAGCTTTCTGAATATTCTCTTTATGGTCATCAACCATTTTATCAATAAAAGGATTAACATCTTCAGGCTTAACCTTTTTTATTAATTCAGGAATATTGATTAATTCACCTTCTACCATATTTCCAAGGTTGTTAGCCAATTCTGCCTTACGTTTTGGCAAGAGTCCCTGGTAATCAAAGCCTAGGATTCTATAGCTTTTATGTGGATGAAACAATGCTTTAACAGCTAAAAGATTAGTAATCCAGCCTATAAAGCCGCCAATCAGCATAGACACCAGCAAACTAATAATTGTTTCCCACATTACATCAGACTCCATTAGGATAAGTCATAAAACCATGTCTAATTTCGTTTTGATATCAGATAATTTTACAAGAAAACTATTTATAAAAATTTAACATATTATGGTTAAAAAAAAAACAACTACCGTCGATTTCATCTTAAGACTGTTACAGGGAGTTGCCTATGCGTACAATAGCAATTATCCTGACACTTGTAGTAACTCTAGTAGGTTTTCTTTTGAGTTATGGCTATACATACAAGAAAGTCTCAGGATATCTTTATTCTTCCCCTGATATGCAGTTATCTGTTTCTGCTACTTCAGAAAAGCAGGAACAATAGAGATTTGTTTGGGGAAATAACCCGCATTAGTTCAACTTTTGCGGGTTATTTCCCTTTTAGAACAGCATAAGTTGCTCTAATACAACAAACATGCTAAAATACGAAAATCTAGGATTATTTTAGTGAGTATAGAATCAAAATTTAGAACCTACGGTCTTCAAGTCGTAGTATTTTTATCATTTCTAGCGCTTTTTTCACTTATTATCGCTGGAATAGTTTTTTATGGCTACCAAAGTAATCTTGAAATTATGCTTCAATCCTCTGATGAATTGCTCTATCAAATATCAGAAACCATTACTCGTCAAATAAACAGCCACTTAGAACCAGCAAACAAAAACGGCATAGTAATAAAGAATCTTATTGAGAAAAACGTAATATCGTCATCAACAGTAACTTTTAATGAATCTTTTTTTACAGAAGCGTTGGAAACTTATCCGCAGTTCCAGAGCTTATATTTTGGCGACGAGCATGGCGACTATTTCATGACATATAGAGATGACGACAACACATTCGTAACAAAAATAGTATACAGAACAAAAACTCCAACAGGAATCCGGCTGATAAAGAAAGACTTGGACCATAATCTATTAAGTGATACTTTTTCCGACGACTTAAATTATGACCCAAGAACCAGACCATGGTATAAAAGCACAAAATTAGAAGGCAGATCTATATGGACCAGTGAATACTATTTATTTACGGCTAGAGAACCTGGCATTACATGTGCTCAACCTCTTTTTGATTCAAGTATGAATTTCATAGGAGCAGTTGGAGTTGATTTTAAACTAAACGAAATCAACAATTTCCTAAAAAGTTTAAAAATAGGCGAAACAGGCACAGCTTTTCTTTGCAATGATTCAGGAGAAATATTTGCACACCCGGCTAAAGTCTCATATAAGAAAGGAAATCCGAGAAATCCTGTTAAGGGAAATCATCCAAGATCGCCTGCTGAAGAAGCTTTGAAAAATGGCCCGGAAAATGATGCAATAAACTACTACAAGAAGACTCAAAAGTATAAATTCAATTATGTTCATAAAGGTGAACGATATATTTCATTATTCAGACCACTTTCAGAAAGATATGACGGGAAATGGACATTGGGAATCATAGTTCCAGAAGACGATTTTATAGGCCCAATAGCAAGAATTCATGAAACAACCTTATTATTCTCTTTCTGGCTTTTAATAATTGCAGGTTTTTTAACTGCTACCCTAGCGAAAGAATTGACTGATCCGATTCATAAAGCCATTGAAGAAGCTGATAGAATTCAAAACCTTGATTTTGATGGTGAAATAGACCTTCAATCTCCTATCACTGAAATTCAAGATATGAGCAACACGATGAATTCAATGAAAAAAGCTTTAAGTTCTTTTAAAAAATATGTTCCTTCTGAAATAGTGAAAGAATTGGTTAAAGATAAAAACGAAGCAAAACTTGAAGCAGAAGCAAGTATTATAACTATCTTATTTACAGATATAAGCAATTTTTCATCTATCTCAGAAGAAGCAGATCCTCACCAATTAGTTAATCAATTGTCAGAATATTTTGATGCCATTGCCAAAATAATTCATAAACACAATGGAACAATAGATAAATACATCGGAGATTCCGTAATGGCATTCTGGGGAGCTCCTCACCCCGATGAAAACCAAGCCAAAAACGCTTGTCTAGCCTCCTTGGAAATCCAGAAATCCATACAAAGACTTAATATGAAATGGATATCTCAAGGCAAAGAAGCTTTTATGACAAGAATCGGCATTAATACCGGTATATCATTCATAGGCAACTTTGGCTCTTCTGATCGCTTTAACTATACAGCTATAGGCGATTCTGTAAATCTAGCCAACAGATTAGAAGGTTTAAACAAAGTATATGGTTCCCAGATAATAGTTAGTGAAAGCACTGAAAAAGAAGCCGGAGAAGACTTAATATTCAGAGTTCTAGATATAGTCGCTGTTAAAGGAAGACAACAAAGCGTAACCGTTTATCAGCTTTTAGGTTCGGTTAATGATCCGCATTCGAGAACTATGGTAAATCTTTCAGCAATATCTGAAAGAGCCTTAGTTCATTATTTATCCTACGAATGGGAAGAAGCAGAAAATAAATACAAAGAAATTTTAAAAGACTATCCCAATGATAAAACAGCAAAAATGTTTGTTGAAAGATGTAGGAATCTTAGAGAAAACCCACCTGACAATAAAGACAATAAATGGGATGGAGTTTACCGTCTTAACCAGAAATAAAAAATCCCCTTTAAATCATTTATTAAAGGGGATTTTCTTTTTCTTAACTATTAGCCAAAGAATTCTTTTTCGATGGCTTCGTATCTGTTCATTACCTGACGAACAAGAGCACGTTTTTCCAAATAGGTTCCAGGATAGAAAGAACCCTTGAAACCAGCAGTAATAATATTCTTAAATGTCTTTGTATCGATATCAATATTTTCAACAACACGCTGGAGTTCATCTGTTGGAGTTGTTCTTGAAACTAATCTGTTGTCAGTACAAATTGAAACAGAAAGTTTGTTTTCAAGCATCTTCTTAAGAGGATGTTCGGCAATACTCTTTATTTCTGGTAAAGTCTGCAAGTTGCTTGTCGGGCAAACTTCAAGAGTAATTCTGCGGCAGGCAATGTAATCAACCAAACGTTTAATATAAGATTCCGGATCACCGTGTTCACCATTAAGAATTCTTTCATCAGTGATTTTATCTACATTAAAGAGATGAGTTCCGTGACCAATTCTGTCTGCATGACATTCAGTAATAGCCTGGAAAATTGATTCTGCGCCGAAAGCTTCACCAGCATGAACAGTTTTCTTTATGAAATTGTAATGAGCAATATCATAAGCTTTTTTATGGTCTATTGCAGGCCAACCAGCTTCAGCACCAGCCAGGTCGAAACCAACAACCGGCAAACCTTCGTCGTGAGCTAATTTAACAGTAATGCGAGCTAATTCCTGAGAAGCAATACCAACTACGCGTCTGGCAGGAGTAGCTTCCAAAGAATCAAATAGATTTGCATAATAATCAGAGAAAAATCTGTTGCAGAAACGCATAGCACAGTTAATTATGCCATAAT
Organism: Candidatus Rifleibacteriota bacterium; assembly: GCA_017526725.1. The sequence goes on along the minus strand of JAFXRA010000178.1, from coordinate 5,414 downwards.
GGAAGGGTAATTCTTTTCCGCTCTTAACTTCTTCTGAATTATTGCGTTCGTCTTGAGCGCGTTTCAAGCCTTTATTAACTGCTCTTACTGAATCCTGAACGCTGAATTTACCGTTTACAAAATGCTGCTGTGGAGCAAATCTAGCTTCGATATAAATAACGTTTTCAGCGATGTTATCCATTGCAAGTTCATAGGCAACACGTTCCAAGTTTTCGGCATTCTTAAGAACCGAGCAAGTCAAGCCAAACCCCTGCAGATAGTCTGGTAAATCTTTGTATTTTTCTTTAAAAACAAGTTCTTTCAAACCTTCTTCTGTATAAGAAGGAAGTTCGATTTTTTCTTGTTTAGCCAATTCAATCAAGGTAGAAAGACGGAGAGAGCCGTCAAGATGCAGGTGTAAATCTGTTTTTGGGATTCTTTCAATAAATTCTCTAGTTATTTTTGACATTATTCTTTTTCCTTTTCTTGTGTTGCTTATAAATTTACTCTATCAAGACAGTATTCATCAAGAATAAATTAAATTTTTTTCAAATTTAATTTATTCTTGATGTTGGGTATTGTAGTTATTGTCCTAAAGCTCTCCCTTGAGGGAGAGAATAAAAGAGAGGGTGACCTAACCAGTGTAAACCTTTGATTCTAACAAATAACACTAGTCTATATCATTTATTCTTCATTGAATATATCTGAATCTAAGCCACAAAATTCTAACCCCGCTTTTACAGCATTGGTTATAGCTTCACAGAAGTTTACTATGGTTAGATCACCCCTCAGTCTACGCAAAGCTAACGCTTTGCTCCCCCTTCAGTCTCGCTCTGCTCGACAGCTTCCCCAATAGCTTTGCTTTGGGGCAGCATCTTCAGAAAAGCACAGACTCTCGCAGCAGCACCATCTAAAACAATTCCCTTATCTCTCTTCTCTAATCTCTTATTTCTAAAAAAACCCCTTTCGTCTGCCTACGGCAGCCACTTCCCCCGGCAATACCGGGGGCAGATCTTCATCTTTCCCGATGCGCCCACAGAATTTTTGAAAAAAAATTGCTTTTGGGAATATTATTTGATAATTTTTAAATAAAGATTCACTAATTGCAAGAAGAAAACTAACAGAGATGCGCTCAAAAGACTTTGAAGAACTGCGGGATTTTTATAAACATAGGTTAGCATTAAACTATGGTGATAATCCCACGAAAGAAACACCAGAATACTGGGATTCAGCCGCCAAAAATCTTTCTAAATCTGCTCATTCTCCTAAGGGAAGAGCAGAATCTGAAGAATTTTTAAATAAGTTTAACTGGGAAAAAGGCGAAACAGTTCTAGATGTTGCCTGTGGTCCAGGCACCTTTGCTATTCCTCTCTCTTTAAGAGGCTGCAAAGTTGTAGCTACAGATTTTTCTTCTGAAATGCTAAAAGAATTGAAACTTCAGGCAGAAAAAGAAAATGCACCTGAAATAGAATGTGTACAAAGTAGATGGTTAGAATCAAACTTTCAGGTTCAATTCGATACCGTTTTATGCATGAGCGGTCTTGGAGTTATTTCTACAGATTCTGAGCACAAAGCAAGACTAGGTGAAAGTTTAGAAAAACTCTATAAGGCAACCTTGAAAAGACTGATAATACTAATTCCTCATGCAGATTCACATTTAGACGATGAAATGAGAAGAATTCTAGGAGAATACGATATTCCTATGGAACGCCTTCGCATAGCCATGATTTATTACGCAATGATAGACCATGGAATGTTGCCTTCTCTCGAAATTATACAGCGTCCTTTCAGATGGATATTCAAAGACATTGATGAAGCTTGCAGTGTTTTATTTAAGAAAAGTGGTATCAAAGAAGTTACAGATACCACAAAAGAAAGATTTAAAGATTATCTCAAAACTGTTTTGCAACCTTATGACGACAACAATCTGACTCTTTGCTACAATACCAAGCAGGCTTTATTCACAGTAATCAGATAAAAAAAAGAGCCGCTGATTAGCGGCCCTAGCCCTAGTATAATATTATCCCAAATTCCCTTTCAAGGATTGTTGTTAGCTATAAGCTGTAAGCCAGAAATAGTTTTTTGAATCCCCATTACTGTCTACGCAAAGCTTCGCTTTGCTCCCCCTTCAGTCTTTGGCTTCGCCAAATCCAGCTTCCCCACTATCGTGGGGCAGCATCTTCGAGGTAGTTACGCGATTGAGATGCTGATTTTAGCATCTATGTTTTTAATATCATCATTATCATTCTGACCATTCAAAGAGCTGAGAATCATTTCTTTGAAAATATCTACAATTCTATTTTTGCGGTTCAAAGCTTTTACATAAACATCTACGTCATCATTTGAAACCGCTTTTATTTCAACTTTAGGTTCTTCTACTTTAACAACATCAACTTCAGGAACTATTTCTGTATCATTAACAACTTCTGCGACTGCTTCGCCAGATGCGGTATTTGAGTTAGAAACTACTTTTGCTACTGATTTAGCTGATGAATCACCTATTTCAATACCTGTTGCAGCAACGCCTGTGGTGGTATTGCCCTTAGTATCAACCATCTTTAATCCGCCTGATGCGGAGGTACCAACTTCTGAACTTTTAATGAGAGAGAGGTTTCTGCCAGCATATCTATTAGTATTTAAAGAGGTTCCGATACCATAAGAATAATTTGAAGTTCCGCTGAGCAGAGCATTAATTTGAGTATTAGCAGCATCAATTGCAGAATAACCTGCCAAACTGGAAGAATTAGCATAGTTACTCATTGCAGAAGTCAGACCAGATAACAAGTTAGAACCCAAAGAACTTCCTGAACCCAATAGAGCAGAAGAGCTTAAAAGGCTTGAGTTACTTAATAAATTTGAATAGCTGGAAAGAGAATTTCCAAGAAGATTTGAAGAAGAAAGCAGGGTTGAATTCAAACCGCTGACTGAAGATTGAAGAGCAGCAAACATGTTATCCAGATAGTTAGACAGATAGTTTTTCAAATCTTCTGTCTGAGAAGCAATCTTTTCATCTGTTTTCTGCATAAAAGCTTTAAGAACATTTTCATTATAGGATTTGTCTGCCTTAAGAGCATCTGCGAAAGCAAGAGTAGTATCTTTGAATTTTCCGCTTACTACATCACTAACCTTTGTTGTAATGCGTGCACTGATTTTGATAAACATTGTGAAACAGGAACCTGCAGATAGCTTTTCTTCTTCAGTTGCTTCGGATTTGTCTGCCTTTACTGCCTGTTCTACAGAAGCAGCAAGAATAGAATCATCTTTTTCTGTTTCTAATTCTTCAACTTTTTCAGAAAGAGCTTCTTCTTCAACTACAGGATTTCCACAGCAGCAAACATGTTCTGGTCTTTTACCGTTGCAGTTTTTAAGAGCCTGGAGCATTACTGAATCAAAGCTTTCAGCAGAATCTTCAGCAGACTGAACATTTGAATCTGAGTTATAAGTCTGACCAAAAACTGAAGTTGTAGCCTTTGCGGTAATATCATTGATACAGGACATATCTGCCTCCTTATTTAACTGTTCTATCTGTTTATTTTGATTTCTACTAAGCGTTCTGGGAAGAACACTGTAGTAAATAGAGGTTTTGAGACGAACCAAACAATACCATCGTAGAGAACATTGTTTCTTTTTTTATTTTCTATATTTATCATTTAGGTTTGCTCCTTAATTTTTCAGGCCAAGAGGGGGGTTATCCGATTCGTCTTAGTCCTCATAGTATATCCTTCGGTGGGTTTAAACAGATACTACAAGCTGAAATTTTTAAATTATAGGCAATTTTTAATAATTTTCTTCTATTTTCTCTAATTTAATATCAAATTTAGCCAATTTAATATTTTTTTTTTAATTTTTTATTTTATAGTAATGATTCATTCAAAAAATTCTTGAAAAATAACTAATATAGAGTAAATTTTGACAAAAGCATAAAAAACATATAGGATTTTAGTAACAACTCTTTTAGGACGAAATCAGAATGAAAAAGAATACAATTTATATAATGTTTTTCTCAATTCTGTTGTTTTTTGCAACCGGATGCTGCAAAAAAGAGTTGAATCTTAAAGAAGCTTCTAAGGCTTACTTAAAAGGCGATTACAAAGAAGCTGCCGAAATATTCCTTCCCAAAGCTGAAAAAGGCGATGCTGAAGCTATGGTTAACATTGCTTTTATGTATTATTGCGGAATGCATGTTAAACAAGACTTTGCACAGGCCGCCCAATGGTATACAAAAGCTGCAGAAAGGAATCACCCAAATGCCCAGTTCAGCCTGGCCACCTTATATGAAAATGGTGAAGGCGTTGAGCAAGACCTTGAAGAAGCCTATTTCTGGTATAGTCTTGCCGAAAAACAGGGAGACGAAGTTGCAAAGCGTTCCAGAATAGAACTAGAGCAAAAAATTTCAAAAAACAATATCAAATTTTTAAAAGAAAGATTAGAAAATTGGAAACCGCTATAACCAGCAGAAAGAAAATATAGATGAACCCAAAAAGGCAAACAAAGAATAAAAAAGGGGTTGCTATATTTTTTGTACTTTTTGTAATGATTATTCTGGGTGTTTTGGTAGCTCAGTTTCATGTAAGAAGCCGCCAGGCCCAAAGTACTGTCCATCGTTTCCAAACTTCAGAAATGGCAAGACAATTAGCTGCCGCCGCCCAGGAAGAAGCTTTTAAATATCTTTACGAACAAACAGACAACTACGAAAGTAAAGGTTTTGATGAATTAAGCGGCAATTCTATTTTAAGAAAAATTACAGAAGGAAAAGAATCCAGCGCTTATGTTCCAAATTTTAAAAGAACAGAAACCAACGGTCTAAAACTCAAGATACCTGAAACAGAAAAAATGGCTAAGGATCTCTTAGGAGACCGCATGGAAATCAGCGCAACTGCTAGAATCATAGATTTTAGAGACTGCGATTCTGAAAATCATACTTTTTATGGAAAAGAAGGCATAGGAACCATTGAAATAGTTACTTCTGCCCAAGCTAAAGAAAAGTATAAGACTCAATTTCCAGGGGCTTGCACCATTGTAAGACACCATGACTACAAAGTTGTCTCATTATTAAGCAAAACAGGCAGAGATAACTATGCCGACAGCCGTGTTCTTGATTATGCTTTGTTTATAAGAAAAGGTCAGGAAGAGTTTGAAAGTGGAGCTAAGGGAACAAATATAAACCCCGATAAAGTATCCTTAGAAATTAATGCTGGTGATTTTCCTGGAAAAGTTAATCTAGGCAGTGGAGAAGCTAATTACCAATATCTGAATATATCTGCTGATACAATTGATTTCTTAGGAAACAAAAAGAATAAAACTGAAATAAAAGAATTAAAGACTAAAAATGAAGATGAGGTTAATAAAATTTATCCTTATTTCAAATCAGAGCTAGAAAGACAATGTTCTGACATGGGAGGTTATTTAATATCGTTAACTGGTCATAAAGCTAT
>JAFXRA010000177.1 GCA_017526725.1 Candidatus Rifleibacteriota bacterium | reverse complement strand
TCATCGCCGAAGAGTTCTTCAGGAACTTCAAAGAGGCCTAGTTCTGAACTGTTTGCTAGTAAAGTAAGAGCCCTTTCTTCATCGTCTCTTCTGACTACAATTTTAGGGAAGGGGCGTTCTAAAGGACTGTTTACACCAAATATGCTTCCAAGAGTGCTTGCAGCTTCGTTTGGTTCCACAAACATAAAATTAATGTCATTCTGGTCGAGAAGGTCCATAACCTTTTTGAGCATTTCACCATCCATTGATTCAAGAACAGTAACTGCTTCTTCTGGTTCTATTTCGCAATAATGTCTCCAGAGATTGTTGAATTGTCTGGTGTCGCTTACTTGCTCAAATACTGGTTCTTCAAGAAAAACATATTCATCGTCTTTGTTGATGACTGCTCTTATGGTTTTTAAACCGCAATCTGGGCATACTGTTTCACCTTCATGAAATTCTGTATGGCACTGCGGACAAAGCAAAAATTCGCCTTCAATTTTTGTTGTAATATTATTTAAATCTTCTACTAAATCAACATTGCAATTATCACAATGGGTAAAACCTTCTCTGAACTCGCCTTTGCAAACTGGACAGAACATCTGTTTTGCTCCTAATTAATTGTTAATTAACTAGAATAGTAGCATACCTTAGAAATTAAGGCAAGTTTAGCTTCTATAACAATAACTACAATAACAACCATAAACAATAATTACTAAAAGAAATAATGACAGTTGCTTGCTCAACCTTATTCTCCTCCGCGGTCTCTTAAGATTTCTACCTTCGAATAATCTATGAGGGAACGAGCCTTGTGCGGAGAATAAAAGGTTTCGCGTCTACTGTCATTATTATGAATTTACTAAATAATAAAAGAAAAAGTTTGCGTTTGCCTTGCTACAACAATAACTACAATAAGAATCACAACTGAAGTTAAAAATATGCTATACTATGAAAGTTAGAAGCCGCTAAGGGCGTTTAAAACGCACAAAAACACAGAATGCCAAAATGAATAATACAGAGAAAATTAGGACAAACAGTCAATTTGGAGCAGCAGGCTATTGCTTTCTTGTTTTTCTGTTTTTTTTATACCTTAACTCTTTTGGGCTTTTTGGCATGAAGTTCATCGCTGGGGCTGTCATAAGTTGGTTGACCGGCGGAACAATCTGGTTTTTGAGAATTCTCTTTCAAAGTGGTGATGACCCAGAAGGTGTTGACAAACCCTTTGGCTGGATGCTGTTTCTTTTGTTCCCTTTGTTTATTCCTCTGGCTCTGCCTTTGTGGATAATTCCATGTATTCTGATTGTCTGCTATTTGATAACAGTAGCGGCTTTTGGCGGTCATGGGCGTCATATATTCAATCCCGTAATAGTGGCAGTGGTCTTTATGATGTATGGATACGGCGATATGGGCCTGATAGACGCTTCACGCCCTTTCCCTGATTCTAGAGAAGGATACAATGTGTGGACTGCTGGAGTTCCTCCAAGAGCCGATATAAGAGATATTTATTCTTCTGTTCCAGCCAAATCTGCTTTTGTCGCTTCTTTAAATGGGCTTATTCCTTCGATTCCAGGAAGCTGTTTCGGTTCTGTTATTCTATTGGCTTCTCTTGTTTTCGCGCTTGTTTTCAAAAGACGTGTATGCTGGTGGTTTGTTTCGGTAGTTTCTATCTGCCTTTTTGGCTGGTTACTGCCGCAGCCGGCCGAGTTCAATATTCCCTTCACAAATATTTTATTTATGGGAATAATGCCATCGCTGCTTTTGTGCGGAATCGCAGACTTTACCAGCCTTCCCGAGTCAGTGCTGGGACAAAGTATAAATGCGTTAGTTTTTGCAGCATTCTCTGTTTTTATGCTCTACAATTCTTCTAATATTCTGTTTCCTGCTTATGGTTTTTTGCTGGCACAGGTGGTTTCGCCACTGGTAATCGATATGCTGGGGGCAAAAAATGAACAGTAAAAGCATTTGGTCAGAAATTAGATTTATGCTTATTTTGAGCGTTATTTGCGCTTTATTTCTTGGCGGAACCCGCATGGCTATCGGCGAACGCGCTGAATTATCTGATAAGACTATTGGTTCTATCTATGATATTATAGGTGAAAAAGTAGACCAGAAGATTATTTATGAGCAATTTGCGAAGGATTTTAAGCAGCTTAATAAAGGGCGAATTAAAGTCTGGCAAAAGAATAATAATTCGTCAATTCTAGCTTACGAAGCCACAGGAAGCGGAATGTGGGCGGAAATAACTTTGGTTTTCGTTGTGGATTCTCTCAAAAAAGAGATTCTGGGGCTTAGGGTGACTGAGCAGAAAGAAACCCCTGGCGTGGGGGGTAAAATCTCTGAAGAAGACTTTTATGCTCAGTTTAACGCTATGCCATGTCATAATGAAATAAAGGTTGATGCGGTTACGGGTGCGACAACCAGTTCTAAGTCAGTGGAAAAGCTTCTGAATAAAGCTTTAAGTCGACAATTATCATTAGAAAAGGAGAAGTAAATAAGACCACCTTTCTTAAAGGGGACGTTAGGAATAGTGAAACGTCCCACAACGAAGTGTCCCACAGCGCAGCGTCTCACTTCTTCCTCAAGGAGGGGCTTTGGGAAACATTCCCCTTCTTAGAGATTGTACGAAAACTAGATATTTGATGAAAAATCAGTATTTATTTGTTTGTAGCCGACACATTGTCATAAACGTATAGCTTTCAGGGCTAAAGCCCATACGCTATACTTATTATGACAAATGTGTAGCCAATTAGGATAATGTTCTCACCCCCTTTCGTATTACCGCCAAGGATGGCGGTATGCAAGCGAGCGGCAGGAGGTCAGCGAGTCGTGAATGGGGATTAAGGGGAGAATGTTCTAAAGCTTCCCCTTGAGGGGAAGTGGTTCCGAAGGAACCGAAAGGGTGACTGAGCTAGAGGAAATCCTGTTTAGCGATAGCGTATACTAAACCATAGAACTATGGTTAACTTTAATTCGGTCACCACCCCGTCAGCCATTCGGCTGCCACCCCTCCTCAAGTAGGGGCTTTAGGAAACATCCGTTTTCTAAATGGAAGTTAAAAAAGGTAACAAATAGGAGTTCGATTTGGTAAAGAATCTAAAAATAATTTGGAGGGGCATGATACCCGAAAACCCGGTATTCATACTGGCGTTAGGGCTCTGCTCAACATTGGCGGTTACTTCAAAAGTCGAAAATGCCTTCTTTATGTCTGTAATAGTAGGCCTAACGACTATCGTAACCTCTGTAATCTGCTCCCTGCTCCGCTTTAAGATTCCTTTCAGATTCAGACTCCTTTCTTATATGCTTATCATTGTAACCGCAGTTATTACGGCTGAGCAGCTTCTTAAACTCTTTTACCCAGAGATTGCGAGAGAATTGGGGGCTTACGTAAGCCTTGTCGTCACAAACTGCATTGTTATGGGCAGAATGGAAGCTTATGCTTCTTCTCATACAGCAAAAGAAAGCTTTTGCGATGCTCTAGGTGTTTCATTAGGCTATATGATGGTTCTGATGGCTATTTCAGTTGTAAGAGAAGTTCTTGGAAACGGCACTGTCTGGAATCTTGCAGTAATGCCTGAAGAATTCATTCCTTGCAGAGTTTTTTCCTCACCGCCAGGTGCTTTTATAGTCTTTGCTCTATTTTTGTTCTTAACAAATTGGCTTAGAAGCTTTGGGAGGAAAAACTAATGGATTTGAACCAGATTCTCTTTTTGCTTCAAATAGTTTTTACTGCCGCAATAGCTGAAAATATGGCTCTTTACTATTTCTTAGGCACCTGTCCGCTAATCTCTGTTTCATCAGATTTGCGCACTTCTTTTCAAATGGGGATGACAGTTTCTTTCGTAATGCTGATTGCAACAGCTTTGAATTTTGTAATCTATCATTATCTTCTTGTGCCGCTTCAACTCGAATATTTGCAACTTCTTTTCTTCGTTCTGGTAATTGCTGCTTTAACCCAGTTTTTAGAGCAGTTCCTTGATAGGTTTTTCCCTGAAATTTATGCTTCTTTCGGTATTTTTCTACCTTTAATCGCTGTTAATTGCGCCATTCTCGGCGTTTGTATCTTTGTTATTTTAAGGGAATATGACTTCGTTAGTTCTGTTGCTTATTCGTTAGGAAGCGGTCTGGGCTGGCTTTTGGTGATTTGTCTTATGGCTTCTTTAAGACGCAGGGTCGATGAAACAAAAGTTTCTGTGTATTTAGGTAAAACAGGCATAACTATGCTTATTGCCTCGATTATGGCTATGGCTTTTTATGGCTTGTCAACTGTTATTAAAGGATTAGGCTGAAATGACTCTGATTTACAGTATTTTGGCTATTTGTTTGTTTGTTCTGATTTTGTGCGGTTTTATAGTGATAACTGGCAAATTGCTGGGGTATAGCGGTAAAATCGATGTCTCTATAAATCAACAGACTGAATTTAAAGCCAAAAGAGGTTTAAAACTGCTTGAGGTTCTTGCCGAAAACAATGTTTATTTGCCTGCTGCCTGCGGTGGAAAGGGCAACTGCGGCAGATGTAAGATCAAAGTTGTAACAGGCGGCGGATATTTAACTTCTTTAGAAAAACTCTGTCTATCAGATAAAGAGCAGTCTGACGGTTTCAGACTGGCTTGCCAGATAAAAACCAGAGAGAATATCAGGATAAATCTTCCTGAAAGTATGCTGCTGGCACATAGTTTTAAAGCTGAACTTATAAAAATTGAAAACCCTGCTTTTAAAATTAAAACCCTTCATTTTAAGCTAGAAGAGGGTGAAAAGCTTGAATTTAAAGCTGGGCAATATGTGCAGATTACTAGAAGTCTTCCCTGGGAAAATGTTATCAGGGCTTATTCTATTTCGTCTTCGCCTGATTTAAAGAATGAGTTTTCCCTTGATGTTCAACTTATTGAAGGCGGAATAATGAGCAGTTATCTGCATGGTTTAGAAATAGGTGCAAAATTGGAATTTTGCGGGCCATTCGGTGATATGTCGGTTGATGCTGAGAATGAAGAGATAAAGAATAAGACTTTAATTCTTGTTGCTGGCGGGGTGGGGCTTGCGCCGATGCGGTCAATAGTCAGTTCTTTAATAAACAGCGGTTTTAAAGGTAATTTGGTTTTATTACATGGTGTCAGAAGCAGAAAAAATCTTTACTGTGAGGATGAATACAAAAATTTGATGAAAAAGCACTCTGAATTTGAATATATACCAGTTTTGGCTGAGCCATTATTGGAAGATGGCTGGGTTGAGAAAACAGGATTAGTTACAGAAGTTTTAGATGAATGGCTGAGTTCCAATAAAGAGGGGCTGGCTACTGCTGAGGCTTATTTGTGCGGGCCTTCTAGAATGATGGAAGCTGCTTCAAAGCTTTTGATCAATAAGGGTATAGCCGCTGAACATATTCACTCTGACCCATTTAGTTTTTAGGGTAGTTAGAAGTGATACGCTTCGCTGTGGGACACTTCGTTGTGGGACGGCAACTGACGTTGCTTGTGGGAAGCGTTAGAAGTGTAGGAAGAGTTGGGAAAAAAGAAGATCTTCCCCCAGTTTAGCTGGGGGAAGTGTCAGCTTTAGCTGAC
>JAFXRA010000176.1 GCA_017526725.1 Candidatus Rifleibacteriota bacterium | reverse complement strand
CTTTTCAGGTATTCTATTTTTTTCAGTTTAAAGTTTTTGTTATCTGCAAGGGCAAACATCTCTCCTTCAGATATACTAGGCTGGCCGCTAATAAGGAGAGTTTCACAGTTGAGCTTATTCATCCCTTCAGCTAAGTTAACGACGTGTTTTGAAGGGCCTCCCACATTCATTCTGCTTATTATTCGTAATATTCTTATTTTATTATTTTTTTGTTCCATTTGAATTGATAAAATAAAGGCTTTCTTGCAAGTGGTCAAGGTTTTTGTTAGTATAATAGAATAATAATTCTTTCAGGTAGAAAAAATGAGTTTTGAACGTCAGTTGTTTATACCAAGTAAAAAGGGTTATGTAAAAGGTGAAAACCGTCCGAAGGTAGACTGCATCCTTTGTGAGGTTTGTAAGAATAACCCTGAAGTAGATAATTTGCTAATTTGGAAAAACGAAATTGTCGCGGCTTCTGTAAATCTTTACCCTTATACTTCCGGCCATATATTTATTTTCCCTGTAAGGCATGTTACAGAAACAAGCCAGTTAAATGATGAAGAAGTGATGCAGATGCACCGTCTTCAGGTGTATTCTATAGAAGTTTTAAAGGAATTTTATAAACCAGGCGGATTTAATATAGGCTATAATGTCGGGTATTCTTCGGGAGCCAGTATTGAACATTTACATCAGCATATTGTGCCAAGGTATCAAAGAGAGCTTGGATTTGTAGATATAATCTCTGGAACAAAAATATTTATAGAAGACCCGAAAGATACTATGAAAAATTTACTAAAAGCCTTTAAAGACTTTAAAATTTAATCTAATGCTAATATAATATAGCGAAATATAAATTAGGGAGTTAGCGATGAAAAAAAATATAGTTATTGGGTTAGCAGTAGGGTTATTGTTCTCAGCAAATTGTTATGCTGATTATCCTGAAGCTAATCTGGATTATTTGGGCTATGGCGACGAAATGGTCGATTTGGTTGATGAAGAAATCGGCTTGTTCTCTATTGACGATGAAGACGAAGATGATGGAGAAAATATAAAAATAAGTGAAGTTAATTCAACTGTTGAACAACTCAAAGAATTGGGTGTTTCTCGTTCTTTGTCAGAAAATATGAAAGATCGCTCTGAAATTGTCAGAGAAAAGAATGCTGAATTTTGGCGCAAAATAGGCAACAGAGAAATTGAACAACCTCAGAATGTAGTTGTAAGCGAAGAAACAAAAGCTTTAATAAAATCAAATATAGCAAAAGCATTGACAGATAACGGTTATAAGATTGTTCAGCTTGATGTTCTTCCAGTAGCTGAATATAGTACAAAAAATGCTGTCAGGGCTGTTGTTAGAGTTACAAAACCAATGAAGACCGGTAGTTATAAAGAAGTTCAGAGCAGATTGAACAGCATAAAAGAAATTTGTATGAATGCAGCGACAATAGATGAACATTGCATGCTTTCAGAAATGACAACTTTTATAGCTGAAAATCCTAAGAATAAATATTATTACGAAAAGACAATATTGAGATAAAGTATGAATTTGATTTCCTCTTCCGGTAATTTATCCAGAGTAATGGCATGTGCCTTAGTATGCACTCTTATTGTTGCATTTGGTGCTATAGGCTCTGTTTTAGCTGGAAATTTCGGCGACCAATATTCCTTGGTTGGTCTTTTTCTAGGTTCTGCTTTAGGTGCTTTTATTGCTGTTTATGAGTCAACAATAATTGGCTGTATGATAGGCATGATTGTTGGTGCTCTGATTTCGCCGGTGATTTATTATTTCATTGACTTGGAAACAGCTTATCTGGCTATTTTCATAAGTTCATTAATAGGAGCTATTCTAGGTGAACCGGTAGCTTCTTTCTGGCACGAAGCAGATTATTCTAGTTCGAATGAAAAACAGGAAGACCAGGATAATTCGGAAGAGGAAAAAGAAAATAATTAGATAGTTAATTAAAAAAAAATAAAAGGCAGGCAAATTTTTTATTATGGTAAATTGTCCAGGCTGTGGAGCAGTTAATACAGAGGATGCTGAAAAATGTGCAACCTGTGGCCGCGCTCTTCAGGTTATTTGTTCATGTGGTTGTAAAAATTCATTAGATGCAGCAATTTGTAATCAGTGTGGTAAAGTTTTAGACAATAATTCAGAGTCAGAAGGTAAAAAGAATAAACTTTCTGACCCGGTTAACGATATGTTTGAGTCTAAAACAGTCAAACCAAAAGAAAGTAATTCCCCCAAAAAGGCTATTATTTTTCTTGTTTTAGGATTATTCATATTTGCACTTTTATACTTAAGTAAAATCTGCGAAGGGCATCCTTATATACTGCTGATAGGCGGCTTAGTAAGCGGAATTGTTGCTCTTGTAGGTTTAATTGAACTTACATTTTGGTTTATTGATGAAAAGAATCTTGTAGACCGTGATTATATTTCTGATGAAAAGTTTGAGAATGACTTGCCTGATGTTCAGGCACTTGATGCTGAAACTCCAGTAACTTCATTAGAACAAAGTGACAAGGACTTAGAAATAGCTTCAAAAGCTTCTGAAAAAGAAAAAGTTTCTTCGTTAGAAATGGGAACTCCGATTGAAGCAGTTCCTGAACAAACAATAAAGTCTCCAAGCGTAGACAAGCATTATGACACTTTAGCTGAATTCCTTGATGATGGTATTTCTACAGAAATTAATGAAGTAAAAGAAAAATTAGACAAGACTCCTGATAATTATGCTTTAATGCTTAAATTAGCTCAGCTATATGATGAAAGAGGCGAAACAGATAATGCTTTGGCTAATCTGGATGCTTGTACAAAGCATAATCCTGATAGTGCAGAATTTTATCTTTACTATGGAACCATGCTTCGTCAAAAAGGCAGATTAAATGAAGCACAGAAGGCTTTCGAAAAAGCTTTGGAAATTAATAAATTTATGTCTAAGGCTTTCTATCAGCTTGGTCTATTAGAAAAAGCCAAAAATAATTCAGAAAGTGCCAAGGAACTCTTCCAGAAAGCAATTCAGTTGTCTCCAGATGACCCATATGCTCACTATCAGCTTGGTATGACTTATAAAGACTTAGGTAATATTGATCTAGCTGTAATGGAAGTTAAGAGAGCCACTATTCTTCATCCTACAGATTCTTATGGTCACAGCCGCCTCGGCCAGTTTTATCAGCAGCAGAACAAATATGAACTTGCTGTTGCCTCATATTCCAGAGCTATAGGGCTCAAGCCAAAAGATGCTTTTGTTTTGGAAAAACTTGCAGAAGTATTAGCTGCAAAAGGCGATCATAATAGAGCTATAGAAGTATTTCAAGAAGCATTATCCTGCCAATTCCATCAGAAAGTTGAAACAATGCTTTCTCTTTGCAGATCAGTAAAAGCAGTTGGAAAGTGGAGTGATTTACAGGATTTATCTGGTGAAATACTTCGATTAGACCCGGAAAACTACGAAGCAGCTTATTTGTTGGCTTATTCTGTTGCAAAACAAGGTCGATTGGAAGAAGCCATACAGATGTTTGAAGCCTTGGTTGCTAAAAAGATTGCCAAATATGATTCCTGGCTGGAATTGGGCAAGCTTTATCAGGCTACAGGTCAGAACGATAAAGCAATTGTGGCTTTGACAAGAGCTACCACAGGGGCACCTGACCAGGCTGGTATCTGGAACAATATAGGTATTCTTCTTTCTAATCAGAAATTATATGTTGATGCTTTAAAAGCTTTTAGAAAGGCAGCAAGCTTCGACTACAGCGACCAGAGTATAGCAGATAACTTAAAATCTGTTACAAAGAAGGTTGAATCAGATGCTTCAAAGATTATTGAAAGCAGAAAAAGCCGCATAGAAAAAATTCCTGATGATATAGATGCCTATCTTGAAATGGGTAAGGCATATGAAAGTGTAGATATGCCTAATGAAGCTTTGATGGCTTATCAAAAAGTATTAGCCATTAATCCTAAGTTTATTCCAGGTTTGATTGTTTATTCAGAATTACTTCGCAAAATGGGTAAACTCAAGATGGCTATGAGATGCTATCGTGAAATAATTAAACTGGAACCTAAGAATCTTGATGCTCATATCTTTATGATTAATGCAAATCTTAATCTTGGATTTGTAAATGAAGCCTATAAGTATGCTTCAACAGCAGAAAAGCTTGCTCCGGAAGATCAAAGAGTTCGTTTCTTCCTTGGTAAGATTTATTTTGCTAGAGGTTTGGCTCCCAGGGCTTTAAAAGAATTTACAAATGTTGCGGATTCTGTTGGTGACCCAGATTTGATAAGCTGGGCTGAATTAATGCGCAGAAGATTGTTGAGAACAAATAAGGAATGAAAAAATACTTTGCAGCAATACTAATGGTGTTAGTCCCTCTTTCCGGTTATTCTCAGGAGTTCAATACTCCTTCTTCAAAAGTTTCTGTACAGGATATCCTAGAAAAATCCAAGAGAACTCCCAAGGCAGACACTTATTATCTTATGGCTCTTTCGGCAGCCAGAAAAAATGATCTGGAAGCGGCTAACAAAGCAATTGCTACGGGTTTAGGAATAAACCCCAGAGATGTCAAACTGTTGAATCTAAAAGGTGCTTTGCTTGCAAAACAAGGGCGTTTAGTACAGGCTAGACAGATTTTCCTTTCTGTATTAAGAATGAGTCCTGGGGATGAATATGCAAATAATAGTCTAAGGCTGATTGAAGATAGTATGCAGCCTAAGAATCAGATTAAACCAGTTCTTGCCGCAAAATCCAGGAAGTATAGCGGACCAAGTGATGCTCCTATTTCACCGATAGAAGATAAACCGGTTTCTTCTGAAAAACTGCTGACTGCTGCTTATTTTGTTGATTTAAAGCATAAACAGGATTGTTCTCATGGTATGTCGCTGATACAGCTTGCTCAAGAAAAAGTAATTGCTAGAAATCCAAAAGCAAAGGTTAATTTTTCTCTTACAGATTTAGTTAAAGAGGGGCTGTTGACCTCTGCGCCGGTTTGTCCTAAGGGTGGATTCTATTCTTGGAATAATAATGAAGTAACCTGTTCAAAGCACGGTGGCTTTATGGCTCTCGATGCTGAAGTTACAAGTGTTTTTAAAGAATTTAATGCTGGTCTAAGAGCAAAACTCAGTAGAAATTATCTGGATGCATTAAAGGCTTTTGAACAGGTTGTCATTCTTTATCCTCTATGGGCAGAAGCTCATTATCAGTTGGGTGACACCCTGTTCAGACTGGGTGAAGTAGACCCTGCTCTTAAATCTCTCAGAAACTGCTTAAAACATGACCCAAATAATCTGGACGCTCAGCTTCTTATGGCTAATCTGTATTTTAAGAAAGGTCAGAAACAAGCAGCTCTCACTATTCTTGATAAAATCAGCAACAGCCAGAAGGGCACAGTTTACGGTCTATCATCTAGAAGTGTTGCTAACTCAATTAGAAGTGGAAGAAGTTACTACGAAATTTTCCCGCCGAATTGAGAATTGGTTGTCGGTTAACAGTCATAGAAATTGGAAATATAATGCAAGATAATAACATAGAAAATAGTGAAAAGCCTGTTAGAAATATAGCTTTCAGTTGTCATCCCGCGAAGGAATCTTTGCCTCCTCTTGTTCAGACAATGCTGAAATGGACTATGAAGAACAAGATTACTTCTAGGCTTTCACCAACTATGGCAAAACTTGTTTCAATGCCTGAACTTGTTTTTGATGATGAATACTTAAGGAATCAGGCTGATATGTTTGTAGTACTAGGCGGTGATGGCACAATACTTAGTGCTGCACGCGATTATGCTGAGTATAATTTGCCTATTGCAGGTATTAATCTTGGGCATTTGGGTTTTATGACTTTGGAAGATCCTAAAAATGCTATTACTGCTTTAAGAAGATTAAAGTTAGGCAATTATTTTGTTGAGCCTAGAATGATGCTCAGAACAAACGTTTATCGAGATGGTGAAAAAGTTTATTCTGGCATTGCTTTGAACGATGTAGTAATACAAAAGGCGCCAATGCTGAGAGTCATTAAAATTAATGTTTCTATATCCGGCAAAATAATCAATACTTATCAGGGCGATGGTTTAATAGTTTCGACTCCAACTGGTTCAACAGCTTATTCTCTTTCTGCTGGCGGCCCGATTGTGCCTCCCTGGGTAAATGTAATGATTATCTGTCCGTTAAACAGTCATATGTTGAGCGCGAGACCTGTTATTGCTGCTGACAATGAAGTTTTAAGCTGTAGAATAGCCTGTGTTCACTCTATTGTTGAGTTGGTTCTAGATGGTCAGGCTAACTTCAAACTTCTTAATAATGATGTTGTAGAGATTATTAAAGCAGAAGAAGTCAGCCAGATTGTAGTATTCAAAAAGCGCAATTTCTTTAACGTTTTAAGAACAAAGATGAGTTGGGGTTAAGGTTACAGTCCTGTGGGGAGGTCAATGAATTCGTAAGGCAGATTGAATTCTTTTGCCAATAGTTTACCTACTTCATTTGCCCCAAAGGTTTCTGTTGCGTAGTGACCGGCTGAAATAAGATGTATTTCTCTGTCTCTATACTGAGGAACTCCCTGATGCTGTATTTCACCTGTAAAAATAACATCAACTTCGCCTCTATATACGGCTGGGTCTAAAACAGAGTTCCATCCGCCGCCAGATACAATACCTATGGTTTGAACCATTCTTTTTCCAAAATCTAAATGAGTATTGATTTTGGCTACTTTTTTTTCGATTCTGTCTTTAAGATCTTCAATAGACACGGGTTCTTTGAGTTTGCCGATGAATCCTACCGGATTGCCTTTGCAGAGGCCAAAAGGAGCAACCTTTTCAGCATCAAGCAGTTTAGCTATTATTGCATTGTTTCCAACTTCCGGATGAGCATCAAGAGGCAGATGCATGGCAAAGAGATTCAAATCGGCTGCTAACAGAGATTTGAATATTCTTGTGTTGTATTTATCTAATCTGCTCCATTCTGCACCTTTCCAAAACAGACCGTGATGAACGAAGGCAAAATTGCCGCCGCGTTTATGGGCTTCTTCAAAGAACTGAATTGTGGCATCAACACCGGCTACAATTTTTGTAACTTCTTCTTTACCTTCAAATTGCAGTCCATTATATGAAAAATCAGGAACGTTAACTTCTGAGAAAAGCTGATTTAGAAATTTAACAATATCTTTGCGTGCAACCATTATTGTTTCCTTTTTGTTATTTTAATTTTACAACTCTGTATGTATTTTCTATAGCGACTGTTACGTCAGAGTTTCTAGCAATGTAATCTACACCAATTCTAGTGTTTTCATAATTATTTGGATATTCAAAAAATATCTGGTCATTAAGCAGATTCTTTAAATATGCACGTCGCATCGAAGCTTGTAAAGTAGCATCAAAAGGCACCCACCCACGAGATTGGACATATATTTCACACCATTCATGGCCAATAGATGTGGCTTTATCAATAAAATCACTTCTGATTAAAAAACCAGTAACCAATCTGGCTGGAATTCCCTTTTTAAAGCAAAGTGCTGCAAGCAGTCTTGAGTATTCTGTGCAGTCACATTTGTCTAAATTGCTTAGTGCCCATGATACGGAATTATCTATTCCATTTTCCTGATAATGAAGACCTTTGGCAATAGCTGTAGAAGCTTTGGCAGCATATAATTCTGCAAAAGAATCGAATCTTTCAGAATCTTCCAATTCTAAGTTGTCAACATAATCTGCCAATTTGCTAAGTCTACTGTCATCTAAACTGAATTTTTCATCTTTTCTAAGAGTATTAATATCTGGTCTGTCATCAGAGTCAATATATTTTCCATACAATGCTTTCAAGTCTATTTTATATTTTAATTCCAGGACTATTTCCGGACTCCACATAGATTTTGGAACATTTATTACGAAAGAACCGTCAGGATTCTGTTTTGGTTCTGCGTTTATGGTTTTCCCCTTAGATATTAACTCAGAGGACAATAGTGTGACTTTTTGATGTTCTTGAAAGTCTCTAACTGGTCTGACATTGAAATTTAATTGTTCTAAGGAAGAGGCGTTAGATATTTTTAGTGTTATATGTTCCGTCAATTTATAGCTGGAATCTTTTATAGAACTATATATTCGTTTTGTGCTGGAAATATTCTGGTCATTGGGGAATCTATCAATTGTTTCCTTTATAGTCGGCTCTAATCCTTTCATGTATCCGCCGTAAAATGCAGCTCTATCATATGCGTGAAAGGCATAACCCTTTTTATCATACTGTTTTGCTGTGTTCAAGGTTTTAATAGCTTTTGAATAGAGCTCTTTATCTAAGTATTTTAAACCTAAAAGATAATAGGGGTATGAATCGTTAAATTGGTTAATATTTTTTTGAAGAATTTCAAAAACAGAATCACTGTATTTCCCTGTATTTTCTAATGCTGAGACCAAAGCTAGAACATAGTTTGATTCATTTGGCTCAAGTTTTATTGCATAAGAAAAATAATTGGCTGCTGTTTCATAATCTTTATATTTGTTTAAATAAACTAAGCCTATACTATAAGCGGTCTGGTGGTCTTCTGGATCAAGGCTTAACTGAATATTTGCCTGTTTAAGAAATTCTTTTGTTTCTCCAGCTTTGTTTAACGCGATAATATAGTTTTTTCTGAAACCGGTTGAAGCTGGTGAGGTTGACACTGCACTTTTTAACAGACTTGCCGCTTTCTTAAAGTCTGATGAGTTCATAGCATCTATTGCTTGATTATTCAAGGCTACAGCAGAGTTATAATCTTCGACAGAGGATTCTTCATACTTTTCTGATTCTGGAATATCAATTGGAGAAGCTTTAAATACGGCTGTTTTCTTTGGAGTTATGTCAAAACGATTTATCCAATCAGCAGCCTGAGCTGAAGTGAGTAATAAACAAAATAATGATAAAGCTGGAAGTATTCTTTTAATATATTTTTATTTTAACATGAGTAAATAAAAAAGTCTAACTATGGAGTGATTTCAAGTCTTTCATAGAATGTGGCAAGTTCCTCTGACGTTGGAATGGTAAAAATTACCTTTTTCTTGGAATACTTAAAGAAAGGGAACATTCCAAAGGCTTCTGAACCATCTGTTGATATTAGTATTACTTCTCCAACTGGCAAATCCATCGAAGGACGTTTGTCTTTATCTAATGGTTTTGCAGTAGGGCCACTCAAGTCTGCATAAGGAAGCTTAGCTCCTTGGGGAGCCCGCATAACTAACGTATTGCTGGTAATGTATCTTACACCTCTTAATATTTCCAACAAACCTTCAATGGCTTGAGGAACACTTTCATTAAGCGGTTCTTCGGGTTCTTTCAAAAATTCTTTTAATTCTCTCATCAGCATCAGAGGATTAGTTTCATCAGAACTGCTCATGACCTTTGAAAGAGGAAATGTAAAGAAAATGTTGTTCCCTCTGACTGCTTTCATAGCTAAAACAAAGTTATGAAGACATCTGATTGCTGAGGGCCCTATTAAATTACCTTTAATGCAGTCTTTTATGCTTTTGGTAAGCATATCAGATTCTTGAGCAAAATACATAGCAGACTGTAAGAAGCAGATGTTAAGAAAAGCTGTGAGATTATTCAATACCAGGTCTATGGCTTAAAGTCTGGCTTCATCGGTAGATGCTTTATATACTTCTAAAAGCGGGTCAACAATGAAAGAAGGATATTTTTCAAATATTTCTTTTGCGCTTGCAGGAACGGAAACCTTTGAAACAGCAGGTTTAGGAGAAGATTTTGCAGATGTATTTTGTTGTTTTGAAGGAATTGGGCTAACAGGTGCTTTCTGCGGATTCACTGGAGTTTTAGGTTCAGGTTTGGGAGTGGGTTTATTTACTTCCTGTGCTTCTGAAGAAAGGTCTATTGCTGTTAAATCAATATTTTCTACATTGATTTCCGGCATATCGAGATCTAGATTCAACTCAGATTCTGATATGTTCAGCGGGTCTTCACTGCTGCTTTCCTGATTTTGCGGAACAATTCCCAAATCAAGACCTTCAGCATCCAGAAACTGTGCGGAGTTTTCCAAATCCAGACTTAGGCTGTCTGTTTGTTGATTGGCAGCAGGTTCATTAGAAAGGTCTAAACTAAGCTGACTGGTGTTATTGTTTTCGGGAACAGGTTCGACAACTGAATTTTCTGTATCTGATTCAGGTTTCGGCGGATTTTCTGCTTTTGCTTCCGGCACTTCTTCTTGTTTGATTATTTCTTGTGCAGGTTCTTCGATTGCTTTTTCCGCTTCTGCTGCAAAATTAATTTCTTCTTTATGTTTAGCAGATTCCTCATCTTGTTTTTTAACCGAATCTATAGCGTCTAAAAAAGCTTTTTCATCTGTTACGATGTCTGATACTGCTTTTTCTGCTGTGTTTTCGTCTATTTCTGCAAGTGCATCTGCTTCAAGAGAGAAATCTGTGTTTTCAGTGAATGTTTTTTCTTCAGGAAGTTCGTCGGAATCATCTATTGTGAGACCTTCTTCTTCTGGCAGAACGCTGTCGTAATTATCAATTGATTTGGCAAAATCTGCCATATCGGAGTCTTTTATTTCTGCAAGCTCTCGGTCGAGAGCGTCATTAGCTTCTTTGATAGCTCTGTCTTTTTCTTCCTGCTCTTTTCTCTTCTGTTCAAGCTGCTCTTTTAGAGAAACTTTTTTGCCGTTTTCTATTACATATTCTTCTTTTTTCTCTTTTTCTTCTTCTTTACGTTTTTCCGCTTCATCGTGGTCTTTCATAGAACGCTTGGTTATATACGGAATAGCGTCCAATACCTTTAACGCTTCTCTTGCTTTATGAGCCACAAGCTGATTTGAGTGATACTGAACTTTGGCTATTACAGAGCGAAGACTATTTGTAATGAGATTGGGAAGGAATGGAGCCACAGTTTTCAAAACCCATTCATCTGGTGAACCTAAGGCGTAGTCGAGAATTATTGCCAATTCTGCTTCAGGAAGATTTTTTATTGATAAAAAGGCTGTTTGAGAAACAATCGGGTCTTTATCGGCTACCAGATTTAATACATATGCAAAATGACTTGGTCTGCCGCTTTTAATCGCTTTTTCACAAACCATAGCCCTGACTTCAGGATCAGGGTGGGTCAGGCACATTTCTATAAAATCATAGCTGTTGGCAGGGATAGAATTACCCATAGATGCGAGAATAGCTATGATCATTTGACTGGTTGCACAGTTTTCCAGGTATTCCCACATTGTTGGGGTTATATCATTTACTTTTCCGCCTTCTTCATACTGAAGTATTTCTATTATACGCCTTTCCATAGAGGCATCACGCGGAAAATT
>JAFXRA010000175.1 GCA_017526725.1 Candidatus Rifleibacteriota bacterium | reverse complement strand
CCTGGTGCAACAAATAATCCAACCATATCTGATAGTGTTGCAACAGTAACCACAAATCTTGTATCTGGTTTATCAGAAGCAATACCAACATTCAGACGTGCATCCAGACTTCTTATTCTTGTTAATATTTTTGATAACTGCGGTTACAAAGAATTAAATAACGCAAGTATAAAAGTCGTTGATGATTCTGAAGTTCTGTTGCAGAAGGAAATCAACAAAGGAAATTCTCATAATGAAAAAGGTGAAATAGTTAACTTTACTAATCATCCTCGCGGAACATTTATAGTTGATATGCCTTTGAAAGTAAAAGAAGGTAACCAGGTAGAAATAACAGTAAATGCTGAAGATCACGCAGGAAATCAAAGAGCATTAGTAATTCCAGTCAAGATCATAGAAAGTACTTTCGAAACTCGTGTTCTTGAAACCAAAGAAGATAGAAAAAATTAAAAAAATATAATGCTAATTAGTTAATAAAAAGCCACTGGCAGCAAATACTGCTGGTGGCTTTATTCTTGTATAGAGATAATTTATGGCTTTACTAACAAAAGATATTAAAATTTTATTTGTAATTTCACTTTTGTGTTTTTCAAACACTGCTTTTTGCTGTGATATGAGTGCATTTGTACAAAGTGAATTCGCAGATAGGTGTCAGCGTCTTATAAATTTTGTTGAAAAAGCCTATATCTCTGTTGCCGTTGAGCACCCAGACTCTGACAAAAAACTAAGTGAAGTTTCTAAAGACTGGATAGATTTTTATCTTTCTCACGGAAATAGAAGTGTTCAACCACCTAATATGAACTTTATTTCACCTGATATCTGGGAAAGAAATATTAAAGATTTAGGTTTTAAATTAGAACAGTTATTACATAAAAAAATAGATGCTAAAACTTATCAGACTATTGTTTTAAATCTTACACTATTTAAAAACGAGGAACAACTTTCTCAACTGCATGATATATTTAAAACAGCTAATGATAGCGAAAAAGATATAACCAAAATAAAAAACATCGAATCATGGATAGATATAAAACTATTGATTCCTTATAGTCTTATATATTCCTATGAAAAAGATTATTCTGAATTGGTTTCAGACCTTAATTCTACTGTTGAAGAACATTTAGATTCTTTTAAAAGATTAAAAGAATTTGTTGAAAACAAAGATAAATCTGATGAAACAAAACAGTTCTATTTTGACATGTTAAATGAGGATATAGATAAAACATTAGATAAGTGGGAAAAAAGATATTACTATAGGTAAACGATAATATCCTAAAGCCCTCAATTACTACATAACAACTCCCCCAACATTTCTTTGGGGGAGCAGTTTAAAATCTTATTATTAAGCTAATAAAGCCTTATTTTACAACGTTGTAATCGCTTTCTTTCTTTTTATCAACATCGTCAGCAAAAAGAGCTTCCAAGAATTTTTCTGGCTCAAATGGCATTAAATCATCCATTTTTTCACCAACACCGATAAATTTAACTGGGGCATTAAGTTCTTCTTCAACAGCAAAAAGAACGCCGCCCTTTGCTGTACCATCAAGCTTAGTAACTACCAAACCGGTAATTGGTATTATTTCATTAAACTGTTTGGCCTGCTGAACAGCATTCTGACCAGTTGTAGCATCAAGAACGAGGAATATTTCATGAGGACCGCCGTCGCTTTCCTTTTGAACTATCTTCATAACTTTATTCAGTTCGGCCATTAAGTTGGCTTTAACATGCATTCTGCCAGCAGTATCTATAATAAGTAAATCTGCTTCACGTTTCTTTGCGGCATGAATAGCATCAAAAACCAAAGCGCCTGGGTCACCGCCTTCCTGACCTCTTATAACTTCAACACCGGCTCTTTCACCCCAAATTGAAATCTGATCAATAGCAGCAGCTCTAAATGTATCGCCGGCAGCAAGAATAACTTTTTTGCCGTCTTTTTTATATTTGTTTGCTAATTTTGCAATAGTAGTAGTCTTGCCAACCCCGTTTACACCTATAATAATAAATACAGTTAAACCTTTTTCATTAAATCTAGGAGCTTCTGTAAATTTTGCCAGTTTACTTCTAAGCTGGTCTCGAAGACTTTCATAAATAACGTTCGGGTCTTTAATTTCTTCGTCTTCGACTTTTTTCTTTAAATTGTTTAAAAGTTCTTCGGTAGTCTTAACTCCAACATCTGCTTCAAAAAGAGTCTCTTCCAGTTCATCCATTAAATCATCATCAATTTTGGTTGTTCCGAAAACAAGCTTTTTCAGCTTTCCGACAAATCCTTCTCTAGTCTTCGTTAAACCGATAGAAAGTCTCTGAAACCAGGATAATTCTTCTTCTTGAGGTTTATTTGTGAGTTCTAAGCCTTGGCTTTTGTCAGCTTCTAACTTTTTTTTTTCTGATTCTTCTACAGGTTTTTCTTCTGCTTTCTCTGAAGTAACAGTTACTGGCCTCTTTTCTGTTGGAATGTCAGCTTGAGAGGTAGCTACAGTTTTCTCTGAGGTAGAATCTGAAGTATCTTCTTTCTCGTCTTCATCATCGGACTGCTCTTCGTCTGCAGATTCATTATCTTCAAAAGGCAGAAGCCATGCCATAAGCATCATTACAAGGCCGCCAAGTCCTGTTACGCTTGCAACCAAAACCTGTGAAGAACCTGCCTGATAGTAAATCAGCAATCCTTCAATCAGCAGACAAATACCTATCAGAAAAACGACAACCCTAGCCTCGTCCCAAGGCTTAGCAGTTGCTACTGCTTTTTCAGTCTGATTATCAGCAATGATATCTTTTTTTTCAGAATCATTAGTTATTTTGGGTTCGTCACTCATTACAAATCTCCTATGTTTCTTTTTCAGAAACTTTTATGTTTCGTTCCTTAGGCTGGCCTTTACCATTAAAAGTAAATTCTTTTATTTTTTCGTTATCTTCCAGTCTAATTGAAATAGGCTTAGAAATACCACCCTTCTGCATTGTTACACCATAGATAACATCTACAGTCTGCATCGTTTCTTTATTGTGAGTAATAATCAAGAATTGAGTCTTATCAGCAAAACTGCGAAGCATTCTATTAAAGCGTTTAACATTAGCTTCGTCCAATGCAGCTTCAACTTCATCCAACAAACAGAAAGCCGGTGGTTTAACTTCTAATATAGAGAACAATAGAGCCAGAGAAATCATAGACTTTTCTCCGCCAGAAAAGAGCTCCAGGGTAGTAAGTTTTTTGCCTGGCAATCTGCAAATAACATCTACATTAGAATTAAGAACATCTTCTTTGTCAGAGAGTTTCAAAGTTCCGTTTCCGCCGGGGAAAAGGATTTCAAAAATATGTTCGAAAGCAGTATTAATCAAATTAAACGCTTCCATAAATTTTTCTGTAGAAGTTTTTTCTATTTCATCAATAAGCTCTTCTAATGAATTAGCAGCCTCATTCAAATCAGCAAGCTGGGAATTCAAGAAATCGAATCTTTCCTTAGTTTTTTCATAATCTTCAATAGCAAGAGGATTAACAGTGCCTAACCCCATTTGTTCAAAGCGCTTCAAATCAATCTTTCCGGAAAGATCTTCTCGGCTTTCATATTTGTTAGGATTAAACAATGCCGGGTCCTGATTATAAGCATAATCGCCATTAAGAATACCCTCTTTGGTATTGATATGAGTATTGATTTCAGCCAGTTTAACATCTAACTCATTAAGCTTATTCTTAGTAGAATCAATAATTTTAACTCTGCTTTGATATGTTCTATCCAAAGTTTCAAGTTCTCTGGACATTTGAGCATATTCTTCCTGAACAGCTTCCATAGCATGACTAATATTATCACGTTTATTAGAAAGCTCGTCTATTTCTTTCTGATAAGCTTCAACTCTTTGTTTATCTTCTACCGTCTTTCTATCAAGCTCATTTACTTCTTCAGAAGCTCTCTTCTTGCGGTCTTCAAAATCGCGTTTTCGTTTGTTGGCAGCTTCTATTTCTTTTTGAATAGCCTTAATGCGTTCTAAAACCTGAGCCTTTTCAACTTTCTTATTGCTTATCATTTCATTCAAAGCATTTAAACGAGTTAAAATAGCAGCTTCAACATCCTTCTGGCTTTCTAAGGCTTCTGTTAAATCTTTATTCTGCTGTTCTAAACTGCTGAGTTCAGTAGAATTATCTTTCAATTCTTCTTTATAACGAGCAAGACCTTCACTAAGGCTGGCTCTGTCAGCAGTTATATTGTTAAAATCAGTCTGTTTTGAAGAAAGATCAGCACTAGACAATTCATACTGACTCTTGAAGAAGCTAAGAGAATTTTCTCTTTGGTTAATAGTAGATTCTCTAGCTCTAATTGATTCAGAAAGTCTTTGACGTTCAGCCATCAGATTACTATATTTCATCTTAACGCTTCGCTGCTTACTTTCCAAAGAGGTAATCAAAGAAACAATATCTTCTAGCTCACGCTTGCGGCTTAGAATACCGCCGGCTTTCTTTTCTTCACCACCGCCGGTCATAGAGCCTGAGGCACTAACTGTTTCACCATCTAAAGTGACTATACGGCTGAAGTTTCTGCTGATGCGAGTATATTCTACAGCATTATCAATGTTGTCAAAAACCAATACACGCCCTAATAAATTGCTTAAAGCAGTATAATATTTTGCATCAAATTCTATTAAATCTAAGGCCACTCCAAGACAACCTCTATAATTGGGTTTATCTGTTTTAGGAGGAGCCTTCATTAAATCTAACGGCAAGAAAGTTGCTTTTCCTGCTTTGTTCTGTTTTAAAATTGAAATAGCAGCTTTTGCTGTTTCAGCATCTCTAGTAATAATACTTTGAATACTGCCACCCAAAGCAGTTTCTAATGCAACTTCATAACCATTAGGAACTCTTATCAATTCCCCTACTATACCACAAATACCAGGCAAACGACCTGTTTCCTTTAGAGCCAAGGCAGCCTGAACACCACGGTAAATACCGCTTTTATCGTTATGCATCAAAGCTTCAACAATAGCTTTTCTGCTAGTTTTCAATTTAATTTGTTCGGCAATACCGTTTAATTCTTCTTCTGTATTCTTACAATCTTTTTCAACAGCAATCAGTTTTGTGTTTTCACTATTAAGCTGATTTTTGTTGAATTCAATTTCTGCTTCGATAGTTGAAATATC
This sequence comes from Candidatus Rifleibacteriota bacterium, assembly GCA_017526725.1. Next base: position 7,193 of record JAFXRA010000175.1, on the reverse strand, counting down.
TTTTTCCAACTTGGAAAGCTTTTCTTTTATGCCTTCAATATTCGCCTGAGCATTGGCAACACTAGTTTCACCCTTTGCCAACTGTAATTCCAATTGAGAAATCTGCTGATTGGCCAGATTTATTTTAGTTTTTAAATCAGCCATTCTCATAGCAAGCTTTACAGAAGATTCCTTATCTTTTGCAACAGCTGCCATATGAGAATCTAATTCTGTTCTAACGCTTGTAACATTAGATTCCAATTCCTGCAGATTTTCTGAAATGTCAGATTCTTTATTCTCTTCGTCTCTGAGTCTGTTTGCAGCATCGGATATTTCTTCGCTGCCAGCCATCAAAGAGTCTTCAATATTAGCAAGTTCTTCTTTTAAAGCATCACTTCGAGCCTGCTGTCTATTTACTTTCTGTAAAAGCTGACTTATATTGTCTCTGTTAGCATCAACCTGTCCGGTTATTGCGTTAATTTCAGATTGTCTAGACTTCAAAAGAGAATCAAACTCATCAAATTTTATTCTAGCACCGGCTTTTTTTTCATCAACTTCTGCTAAAAACTTATCTATTTCTTCGATTCTAGCTAGAAGTCCAATTCTCATAGAATTGATATTTTCTCTTTCACCATAAAAAGAGTTGAGGTCATAGAGAATAAGGTCTATTTCCAACTGTCTTATTTCGGCCGCCAAAGCCTGATATTTACGTGTTTTTTCAGCCTGCTCAGCTAGTGGTCCTAACTGACCTTCTATTTCAGAAATAATATCTGTAATGCGAGTCATGTTAGTTCGTGTATGAGCAAGCTTGTCTAAAGCATTTTTTTTGCGGTGCTTAAAACGCGTAATTCCTGCAGCTTCTTCAATTAGTGCGCGTCTTGGCTGAATTCTCTGGAAAATAATATCATCGATATCACCCTGCCCTATAACAGAGTAACCGTCTTTACCTATACCAGTATCCATAAGCATTTCTTTGATGCTGGTCATGGTCGTTCTAGTATTATTCAGTATATAATTGCTTTCACCAGAACGGAAAAGCTGTCTTCCTATGCTGACTTCAGTATAATCAACCGGCATAGAATGATCTTCATTATCAAGAATTAATTTAACCTGGGCAAAAGCAGAAGGTCTATATTCTGAAGAGCCAGCAAATATAACTTCTGACATTTTGGTTCCACGGAGAGCTTTTGCGCTTTGTTCTCCTAAAACCCAGCGAATTGCGTCGCAGACATTACTTTTACCAGACCCATTCGGACCTATAATAGCGGTTAATCCGGGTGTAAAATCAAAAACAGTCTTACGACCAAAGGACTTGAAGCCCATCAGCTCAAGCGACTTAAGATGCATGAATTGTGCCAACCTTATTTATTAACTTAACTATAAGCTTAAAGCCAATTTTTAAGATTAAAGACTATAACTTGAGACAAAAGATAAAAGATTTTTTAATCTTATATCTTAAATCTTATATCTCAGAGAAAACAGCTTAAAGCATTTTCGATAAATATGCCACAAATTCCCTTAAATATCAAGAGTAATGGGATATGAAGATTGCTAGAATATGATGTACACTATTTTTTACAAAACTCGTCCAAATCTTTTATTAATAAAGGGAAAGGACTACTTGCACGAATAACTCTAATATGATATTTTTTAATAGATACTCACTAAGGATATAACTCAGATGGATAATTACGAAAATAACAACAATAATGAATACAGAAATTCTTCAGAAGAAGATAACCAGCCGAGACAATTCGATCCCGCTGGCGAAACCAAAACAAAGATTATTTTCTTTATCGTAATCGTTATAGTAATGATTGCCGTAAAATATTATTTTGGATTTTGAGTCTTTAAATTAAAAAAGTAATTCTGAAACCTAATCAGGAGGTTCATCATGCCGTCAGTTGGTTGCCCCGTTCCACGCAAAGATGCTTATGATAAGTTACTTGGCGTTTCAAAATATATAGATGATTATAATTTTGACAACCAGGTATATGTTTATACTGTTCGTTCTAATCAAGCTTATGGAAAATTACTTGGTGTAGACAAAACAGAAGCTGAAAAAATGCCTGGTGTTCTTGGTGTTGTAACCTATGACCAAATACCTGGAACAAACACAATCCCCTTGGTTAAATTAGATGAACCATATCTGGCCGAGGGCTATGTACATTTTCATGGTGAACCAGTTGCACTAGTTGTTGCTGAAACTTATGAGCAGGCAGAAGAAGCTGCTAAACTAGTCAAATTAAATATAGAACCTTTAACTCCTAGTCTTACTATCGAAGATTCTTTAAAACCAGATGCACCCAAAATTTTTGGAGAAGACAATATCTGCTCTTATTTCAATGTAGAACATGGCAATGCAGAAGAAGCCTTTAAATCTGATTCTCGCATCACTCATGTGTTTGAAAAAGAGTATAGAACACCTTATCAAGAACATGCTTACCTTGAAACAAACGGATGTATAGCTGTTCCTGGCATTGAAGATTCTATAACAGTCTATGGCAGCATGCAGTGTCCTCATTACGTTCAGGATGCTGTTGCAATGGCTGCTGGAGTAGACAAAAACAAGGTTAGAATTATTCAAACCACTACTGGTGGCGGTTTTGGCGGAAAAGAAGACTTCCCATCTGTTGTTTGTGGTCAGGCAACTATTGTTGCCAAGATTTTTAATAGACCGGCAAAGCTTGTTTATAAGCGTGATGAAGACATTATGGCAAGTTCTAAGCGTCATCCCGGCAAAGTCATAATGAAAGTCGGAACAGACGATAACGGTAAACTGATTGCCGCAACAATCAAGTATTATATGGATGCCGGCGGTTATACGACTTTAACTCCATTGGTTCTTCTTCGTGGAGCAGTCCATGCTTTTGGTCCATATAAATGCGATAATGTTCACATTCAGGCCTACGGTGTTTGCACAAATAAAGTTCCTTGTGGAGCCTATAGAGGTTTTGGTTCGCCACAGACAGTTTTTGCAACAGAAACCATGATGGATGAAATATCTGAAGCTCTGAATATTAATCCTTTGGAATTTCGTATAAGAAACGGTTTCAGAATTGGTGACACAACAGCTACAGGTCAGGTTATCGAAGAATCTTGCGGTTTGCAGGAAACCTTAGAAAAAGCTTCTAAAAAATGCAATTGGGAATATAAATGGCAGAAACCTTCTGAAAAGAAAGGCAATATTAGAAAAGGTATTGGTATGGCCAGTGTATTCTATGGCGTTGGTCTTGGAGCAGGCGGTAAAGCAATCGACAGATCTGCAAGCAGTATAATGTTATTGCAAGACGGCTCAGTTAGAGTCGCTGTAGGGAATGTTGAAATGGGGCAAGGTGCAAGAACTGTTCTGGCTCAGATTGCAGCAGATGCTTTAGGCGCTCCATATGATTTAGTAAACGTTATAGAAACAGACACTGCTATTATTCCTGACTCTGGTCCAACAGTAGCTAGTAGAACTACATTTATGTCCGGTAATTCCATAATGCTCGCAGCAAAAGAAATGAAACCAAGACTTCTTGAAGCTGCCGGTTTACTCTTAGGCGTTTCAGCAGACAAAGTTGAACTTATCGATGGCCAAGCCTGGATAAAAGGCAAAACCGATACCCAAAAAGTTCCTTTCACAGAAATAGTGAAGAAGCTATATGCAGAAAGAATGCAGCCAATTTCTTACGGTTGGTTCAAGGCACCTTATACAGATCGTAATCCTGAAACAGGTCAAGGACAAGCTTACTACGTTTACAGCTACTGTACTAACATAGCTGAAGTAGAAGTAGATATGGAAACAGGCACTTACAATGTCACAAAGATTACTTCTGCTCACGATATGGGCAGAGCAATCAACCCACAGCAGGTTGAAGGCCAGATTGAAGGCGGCACTATGCAGGGCTTTGGCTACGGCACTACAGAAGAAATCACCCACTCTCCAGATGGTAGAATGTTGAACAATTCTTTCTCAACATATATTCTTCCAACAACCATAGATGCGCCGGAAGTAGACCCGATTATAATCGAACATCGTTATAGCGAAGGTCCTTATGGTGCAAAAGGCTTTGGTGAAGTTCCTCTAATGTGTGTTGCACCTGCCGTTGCTAATGCTATTTATAATGCTACTGGCGTTAGAATTCGCAATCTTCCTTGTAAACCAGAAAAAATACTTGGCTTAGACAAATAAGTTAAAGACATAGACAGGGAAAAATCTTGTTAAATATTAGCAAAACAGAGGGCTTTGAATCTACAACAAAGCCCTCAAAAGAACCTCTTGAATGGAATAAAATAACGACAATAATTGCGACGATAGTAGTTTTGTTGTTGTTTACCCGTTCTGCGCCCTTCCCTGCTACAACTTATTGGGAACTGACAATAGCCAGAGATTTCATTGATACAAATGTATTAGGCATTCTTTTACCAGAAACCCTGACTTTGAAAATAGCTGATTCTTCTATTTCATTACTAGGTTTGAAAGCTATTTATCATATTTTATATTTTATTCTTTGTTCTTTTTTATGCATCTGGATATTTAAAAACAAAGAACCACTGCCAGGTTTAATCGGATTATCTGTTTTTGCTTTTACAATGCAGTCATTCTTAAATCTAAGAATGTTAATCACTCTTAATTTTGTATTATGTCTGTTGTTTCTTTTTGATAAAAATCTACTAAAAAATAGATTTGGATTGATTCTAATACCTATATTTGCAGCAATAAGCGGCTTAGGATTAAATTCATTAATATTGCTTTCATTAATATTCTGCCAAGCATTTTGTAATCCAAAATACAAATTATCATTAATCGTTTGTGCTATAATTGGCGGATTATTTTTTCCAGAAGGCTTTATTTTCGCTTTAGATACAGATTCTTTATTAAATTGGAATTTCATGCCAAAATCAGAAATGGAAATTCTTTATGTCTTATCAGGAATCTTTCTATTATTTAATCTTATTTCCTTAGTAAGATCGGTTCCCCAAGACATACCCTATCTTATATATTATGCACTGACCGGATTTTTTGCACTTATTTGGTCATCTACAACTCCAGTATTTGTTATGATGGGACTTTTTGTTTTAATAAGGCTTTATTCAGACTTAAAACCTCTTAGTCTTAACTTCCAAATGTTAGGCTTACTTACAATTACAGCAATGGTTTATCTTTACCTATTTATTAATCCATTTGGAATCAAACTTAACCCCAATATTAAGAAACAACTGAATACTGAACTCTATCCAATAATGGAAGGATATAAAGATAACATTCCAATAGAAAAGTTCAATATTGGTGAATTGGTTTGGAAGGGCTTTATTCGCTATGATCAGGAAAAAATCCGCTCTTTGTATCAAAGCAATAAAGAACTGCTCTTATATAGAAGGGGAGCTGACGACTACGCAATACAGCAAGAATCCAGCAAATCTCATAATCATCATGACGAAGATCAAGAAATAGAATTCTAAATAAACTACTATTACAATCAACTAGTTTTTAGAATTCTTCTTTAAAGTTTATTAAAAAACCCGGAGCAAATAATGTCTGACATATTTCAAAAAATACCACCTCACAGCCTTGAAGCAGAGCAAAGTCTTCTTGGTTCTATGATGTTAAGCGAAGATGCTGTTGATGCGGCATTAGAAGAAGTAAAATCAGACGATTTCTACCAATCATCTCATAGATTTATTTTTTCTGCACTGGTTGAGCTTTATAACTCACAAAAACCCTGCGATATAGTTACTCTTGTAGAAGAACTAAAAAGACAGGAACATCTAACCGAAGCCGGGGGAGCCAGTTATCTTTCTCAACTTTTAAATGTTGTTCCTACTTCTAAAAATGCAAAATACTACGCAAAAATAGTAAAAGAAAAGTCTATGCTGCGAACTCTTATTTCTGTTTCAAACGAAATAATAGACAGCGCCTACGACCCCCAGGAAGCAGCAGAAAACTTAATAGACTCAGCCGAACAAAAAGTTATTCAGTTAAACAGATTAAAAACCACTAGTCCTTACTTATACATGAAAGACCTCATTAAACCAACAATTGATGAACTTTCTATGCTATATGAAAACAAACAGGCTGTTACTGGAATTCCTAGCGGTTTTACAAAGCTGGATGAAATGACTTCAGGTTGGCAAAATTCTGACTTAATAATAATTGCAGCACGCCCTTCAATGGGGAAAACAGCTTTCTGTCTGAATGTTGCCCAATATGCTGCCTATTCTCACAGAGTTCCTGTTCTTTTCTTCTCTTTGGAAATGTCTCATCAGCAGCTAGTAAAACGTTTGATTTCATCTGAAGCAAGAATAGACAGTTCTAAAATACGAAGCGGTTTTTTAAGCGATGATGACTGGAGCAAGCTAACTCTAGCAGCAGGCGTTCTAGAAGATACACCCTTACTTATAGATGACACACCTGGTGCTTCTTTGATGGAAATAAGAAGTAAAGCTAGAAAAGCCTATTCCCAGGATAAAATAGGTTTAATTGTCATAGACTACTTACAACTTATAACTCTAAGCAAAGACGGTTCACAAAAAGTAGAAAGCCGTCAGCAAGAAGTATCAGCTATTTCTAAAGGACTGAAAAACTTAGCCCGTGAACTGAATGTTCCTGTTATATGCCTTTCTCAGCTTTCTCGTAAAGTTGAAGAAAGACCTGATAAACGCCCGCTTCTTTCAGACCTTAGAGAATCTGGTTCAATAGAACAAGACGCTGATATCGTCATGTTCTTATATCGCGACGAATACTACAATAAATTGAAGGAAGAAAGTAAAGGGAAAGCTGAAGTAATAATAGCAAAACAACGCAATGGTTCTATAGGTACCGCTCATTTAGCCTTTAATTCAAATTGTGTTAAGTTTGACAATCTAGAAATGTGGCTTTCTGAAGAAGGAGAAAAGCTTGACTAGATGTTCTAAATCCCTATAATTATAAAAAAAGATGAAGAACAGAAACAACATATTGTCGATTTTGTTGGTTTTAATAAGTGTAATCAAAGTTTACGCTTGTGATGTCAACCTTTTTTCATTAATTGCCGGAAACACTAAAGAAAAGTCTTTTATAGAAGCAACAACTCAGCTTGCAGTGTCATCAAAAAATCTGAACGAAAATGTAAAATCTCCGATGCATCAAAAATGCTTGAAAACCTTATGAATCAATGGATGAATTTTACTAATACCTATCTGGTTTTCCCTCCTGAATGGGGAAAAACAGATGAAAAATGGAAAGAAAAGTT
>JAFXRA010000174.1 GCA_017526725.1 Candidatus Rifleibacteriota bacterium | reverse complement strand
TCGACAGAGCTTTTGTTGTTCTCATTGGCTATTAAAGCTTTGGTTACATCTTCATAAAAATCGAAACATAAAGTTTCAAATGCTGATTTTAATACTTCATCGCATTTTAATTGTTCGCTTAATCTTAAGCATTCTTTGTCAGATTCTGATTTTAGATTATCAAACTTTGTAAAATAAACGCTGTTGCTTCCAAACAATATAAAAATAGCTACGAAAATTAAAACCATTATATTCAGTTTCAAGTCATTATTTTTCTTTTTCTCTTTATTATCTTCCTGCAAAGAAAAAAAGCTGTATGTTTCTTTTTCTTTTTTTTCTGTCTCATTATTGCTTTGTTCATCGTTGGCTGGTTTGAGACTTTCACCAGTTGTATTTATTTTTTTATATATTGAGTAAACGTTAAAATCTTGGCCTTTGCTATCAATACTCAGACATTTGAAACCCTTTCGTTCAACTTTTTTCGCAATATCTTCCCCAAAAACTAACGGGAAATCAGGATTCTGTATAGATAAAGCTTCATATTTTGCTGCATTTTTTAAAGGGTCTCCCAGAATAGCATAGTCTAATCTGGTTTCAAGACTACCTACTGTTCCAGAGTGCATTGTGCCATAACATAGTCCAACCCCTATTTTATATTGGAAAAGACCAACTTTCTCCCTGCGTTTATTGATGGTAGCAAGCTTTGTTATCATCATACTGCCGGCTTCAAAAGCTCTTTCTAAAGCATCTTCTTCAAAATCGGTATTTTCAGGGAATACTGCCTCAATAGCATCTCCGATAAACTTATATATTAAACCTCCGTTCTCAGAAATAATCTTGGTCATTTCAGCAAAATGCTCGTTGAGTAGATCGGTTATTAGTGTCGGTTCATATTTTTCGCTGGTTCCGGTAAAATTACGAATATCTGAAACCAATGCAACACCTTTGAAGGTTTCGGTGTCATTTAAAAGACCGTTAGTGTGCTTTTCTATAGCTTTCACAGCCTGGTCAGATATAATTTTAGAAAGACGTTCTTTTTCTCTGAGACCTTCTATCATTTTTGAAAATTCGTTAGATAGGTTTCCTAATTCATCTTTAGGTTCATTATTAAAACCTACTTTTAAATTACCTGAAGAGACTTCGTCTAGGGCAGCTTTTAAGGCAGAAATTGGTTTTAGGAATACTTCTGCTGAACGTTTGCTGCAAAGCCAGAGAATGTATAATGAAAAAACTATTAAAAAAAACAGTATTATTACTCTTAAAAATATTTTTTGAACAATATCAAATATGCTTATCCAGCCGATAAAAACTGTTTGATCAAAGTTTACCGCTGGCATGGCTACTATTAAATTATCATCAACATCGAAAGTGTCTGTTTTTTTAGAAGTTATTGTGAGTCTGGCAATTTTTTTTATTCCTCTAATCAGCTCTTGAGAGGCATGGCGAGTACCAGTATAAGATAGACTCTGGCCTTTTATTTTATATGCAATGAAATTTTGATTATGATTGTTAAATGTATAGCTGTCAAATGCTCTCCGAATAATTTTATCATCTATGGTTTTGTCATCCCATACAACAAAAAGCATATATTTTACTTTTTCGTCTATTTTTATGTAGTCAAAAATATAATAAGTAGATGCAAAACCACCGTTTTTTCTTGCTATAGGAATAGAAAAATGCTTGTTGATGCTGCTGTCTAATTTGTCACCTGTAAAAGATTCATAAGTAGCGCTGTCGAAACTTTCTTCCTCGTTGCCTTTGTATTCTTTCATTGTTTTTTCTGCTTCAGGGTTTTCTTCTATTAGTTTGTTTCTTAAAAGATTAACCTGCGACGGAATGATAGAATCAACAAAAGGTTTAATATTGAAATTAGTAGGAGCACTACCTTCTAAAAATGCTCCGTCACCTGCTTCATCAAGTATTTTAACCCCTAGAATCGGAAGCTTGTCTGTATTTTCAAATATATCGATAACTCGCTGAGCAACGATATTCCCATCTATCCCATTTTCTTTAATTAGCTGAGCAAGCTTTTCATCATTAATAGCTTTTGTAAATGCAGTTCTATACTTTTTTACACTTTCAACTTTCTGGAGATCGAAAGATTTTAAAGCTGTCTGTAAGTCTGAAACAGAGTTATTTATTATTGTGTTCCTATATTCTTTTATGTAACCATAAGCCGCAACACAAAGGAGGGTTAATGGTAAAACAGAAGCCAATATATAAGAAAGAGCAAATCTTGTTGTAAGATTTGTTTGAGGCCATTTTTTGAAAGCAATTCCAATGCTTAAAATATGGAAAAGTATTAATAAAGTAAAAGCATCAATAAAAATCAGCCATTTAGGCATCACAAGACCTTTAACTGATTTTACTAAAACTACAGCGATATGGGTTGCGCCTCTTCCTAGATGGCAGAAACCAGTGTAATTTCCCAAAGGAACTCTTTGAGGCAGGCTTTCTTTAAAGTATTTCTCTAAGTCTTTTTTATTTTGTAAAGTTATACTTTTTGCCCAATTTAGAAAAGTTTTCGATTGGTTTAATGGAGCTGGTATACAGGCTTCTCCATAGTCTTTATAGATGGGCAGGAAAGCTCCGGCAACATTTCTTCTTTGCTGTAGGTTTTTTAAAGCTAACTGGCGGCCATAGCTGTCATGATTGTTTACTTCGCTACATGCTAAAAAAGCACCTATTATTTCGTTTTCATTTATTGCTGTGTAATCCCAGATAAACCAGGAAGTATTATGAATGCCATTTGAAAAAGTTGATATGCCTCGTAAATCTTTTGCTATTGCCGTTACGTTTGTGTACTTTCCTAAAAGCATTTTAGCAAAAGCTTCATTGTTTTTTTTCTTAACCTCGTCTGTTTTGATGTTGTTATTTAGATTGTAGAGATGTTCAAAGGCAAGACATAGGCCCCTTTTCCCGCTTTTGATATCGCCTTTGTAAAATATTAAATCTGCCTTAGAGGTTTGGGGTATAAATTTAAAAACATAAAAATGGTGTTTGGGAAATGGTTTTGAAAACACAGTATTTGCTGTTTTCCCCAAGTATTCTGCAGACAAAAAATCTTTATTTTGTTTGTTTTTAGAATCGTTATTGATTGTTTCAAAAAACTTTCCAAAAATGGCTTCAATCTGAATACCAAAATCAGCTTCGGAAGATAATGTTTCTGCTTCTTGAAGGGCTTTTTTCTTCTGGTCTTTTAAAGCCCATTCTTTATTTTTATAAGATAGATAAAGAAAACTTACATTTAATGAAATTAAAGGAATAACAAAAAGCAGAATAATAATTATTATATTATATTTTTCTGAAGCAGATTTGTTGTTCATTTCAAATAATAATAGTTCTCAGCACTCTTAGGGTTAATGATTATATTTTATTGTTACCAATTATCATAGTCAAGATTTCTCACTCATTTCTCACCCTTACCACTCACCACTTACCACTTACCACCCACCATCACTCCCTCACTCCCTTAATCCCTAAATATAGTGTATTATTTTTATACAATTTAATGGGTAAAAAATGTACATTCACTTTTAAATATACTCTAATTCAAATTCAGATAAGCATGAGTTTTTGTGCTTAATATTTGTTAAAAAATTACCTATTGACTTATTAATTATTATAATGTAAAACTGACTCGTGGGTCAGTTTAGATACTCGACTCATTGGTCGGTAAACCTAAAAACCGAATCAAAGTCTTTAAGGAAGGCAAGTTTAATGCAAAAGAAAAACGAACAAACAATGAATCGTATTTTTGATTCGGCTGAGAATTTGTTTTCAAAAAAAGACTTTCATGAAGTTAAAATGGAAGAAATTGCCAAAAATGCTAATGTTGGCAAGGGCACTATTTATACTTACTTTAAGAGCAAAGAAGATTTGCTTTTTAAATGTTTAATGCATAATCTTGAAGATCATCATAAAAAGTTTTCTGAAGTTGTTAATACTGATAAAGATTTTAAAACAACTTTAAAAGATGCTTTTGTGTTTATGTTTGATTTCTTCAAAAGAAAATCTGCTTTGATTCAACGCATTATGGGGTTGATGCCTCAACTTAAGCTTTCAGAATCAGATATAAAATATGCTCGTGAAATGTTTCACAAAACCCTTGATGTTAGTTCCGACTTTTTCCAAAGAGGAATAGATGAAGGAATAATAATCAATATTATGACTTCAAGGCAAATAGCTATAGTTTTCCAGAAAATGTTTGATTTCAACGTCATGTTTGCCTTTTATGGCGAACCAGAAATGAGCGTTGAAGATTGTTATAGATTTTTTACAAAGACTTTTTTCAGACAGGAGTAATCAATGAATAAATCAAAGTTATCTGCTCTGTTTTTATTAGCTATGTTAGTCGCAGGGCCATCATATGCTCAGGATTATAAGATTCAAGCCTTAGACAAGGATTTGAATCCTATAGAAGATCCAAAAGAAATTGCTGAAAAAGATTATAATTTCTCAGACTTCGATCTTGATTCAGCATTAGAAATAGCTCTTAACAGCAATAGAACCATTAAGAATGCTGCCACTAGCGTTGAAAAAGCTGATGCTGCTGTTTGGCAGGCAAGAACCGCTGCTAGTGCTAAAGTAACTGCAGAAGTTACTCAAACCAAACTTGAAGATGGTCAGCAGCGCGGTGTTAAGAACGCAACAATTGATGATGTCAATGGTTCTCATATTAGACTTACTCAGCCTATCTATCTTGGTCAGGCTGATAGAGCAGGTATTACTTCTGCCCGTCTTGGCAGAGATATTGCAAAATCTTCTCAGACATTAACAAAGCAAAACATAATAATGTCGGTAAGCAGAGCTTATTACAACTGGCTTTATGCCCGTGAAGTTGAAAACGTCGGTAAGATGGATTTGGATCTAGCTCAGGCTCACTACGATTTGGTAAACAAAAGATTCCAGGCAGAACAAACATCTAAATATGAACTACTTCGTGCCGATGTTAGATTAGCTCAATACAAAAGTTCTTATTTAGGCAATAAAAATGATGCCTTAATGGCAAAGCTTTCATTGTTAAAACTTCTGTCTCTTCCAATGAATACTGATCTTGATACTACTGCAAAGCTTGAAATAGAAGATATTGAACCAAATGTTGAAGAAGATTTAAAGAATGCAATAGATCTTCGTGAAGATTTAAAAATATCTAGAGCTAGAAAAAAAATAGCTGATCAGTCTCTTGTTGCAGCAAGAAGTGGTGGAAAACCTTCAGTTGTATTAAGTGCTCAATGGGGTTATGATAAGCCTTCTCAGAGATTAGCAAGTGGAAGAAATGCCGACGATACTTGGAATGCTACTCTTGCTTTAAGTATGCCAATTATGGATGCTAGCCTGACAAAAAGCAAAATCAAAGAAGCTAGAGCAGGAATCAAAGAAGCTGAAAACAACTATAATGAAAGTGTTGAAAATACTGAATTAGAAGTTTATAGAGCTGCATTGAGTTTACAGACTGCAATAGAAGTTCTTGCTTCTCAAAAAGAAAACTTAAAACAGGCCGAAGAAACATTAAGACTTGCAAAAGTTCGTTACGAAAACGGTCTTTTCACTCAAATAGACTTGTTTGATGCTGAAAACGCTTGGTCTAATGCTAAATTAATATATTTACAGGCTATTTTCAACCATCATAACGCCAGACTAGCTTATCAATTAGCTGTTGGTAAGCTTGGACGTGATATAAAGGGGTTTTAAGCAATGTTAAAACAAAACAAATCAGTTAAAGCACAACAAACAAACACTAAGTCACAGCATTGGCTACTGAAAGTTATTGTTGTATTTGCTATTTCAGCAGGCATTTTCTTTGGAATCAATTCCATGGGTTCTGCAGCAACTACAGCTACTCAAACTGCTAATACAAAAACCGAATCAACAAAGACAGAGCAGGTAACCCCTGTTTATTCACAATTAGTAACAACTGGAACAATTAGCCAGAAAATAAAAACTTCTGGTGAAATTAAGCCAATGCTTGGTGTAAGTCTTATTCCAGAAGCTTCAGGAAAAATAGAAGAAATATACGTTGATATTGGCGATTTCGTAAAAAAAGGCCAGAAACTTGCTCAGATTAATGATGAAACTCAACAGGCTCAGTTTGCTCAGGCAAAAGCTTCTTTAAATGTTGCTAATGCATCAATAAAGATGCAGGAAGTTACTATTGAAAGTTCCAGATCTTCTCTTGTTTCTGCAAAAGCAGCAGTAGAAGCTTCTGAATCTCAATTGAAGAATCTTACAGTTACAAGAAAACGTTTGGAAAAACTTTTCTCTGAAGGTGCTGTATCAAGACAGGATGTTGACGATATTATCACAAAATATGAT
>JAFXRA010000173.1 GCA_017526725.1 Candidatus Rifleibacteriota bacterium | reverse complement strand
TAAAATATAATTAGAGATTTTTAGAAATAATTGGGGTACAGTATCTATAAAATAAGATATTGACAATAAGCTAAGAATGTTGTACTTTAGTGTTCCTTAATTGGAATTCTATTATTAGGAGATTTGTCATGAGTTTTACTTACAATCCTAACAAACGTAAACGTGCTAAAACTCACGGTTTTAGAAAAAGAATGTCTACTGTTAGCGGTCGCAATGTATTAAAACGCCGCAGACAGCATGGTCGCAAAAGACTAGCTCTTTAATTCACCCGTGAATGATGGCGCAAGGAACAGTGGCGTTAAAACGCTGCGGGCTTATTCCGAATTCAGGCGTGTCTATGCGACTAAGACACGCTTCTTTCGGAATGGACTAGGCTTTTGCTACAGAAGAGCAGAAAATCTAGTTTTCCGTTTTGGGATATCTATTCCGAAACATTTTGGAAAAGCTGTTGAACGAAATAAATTACGAAGACGCATCAAAGAGATAATAAGGCATTGCCATTGTATTCCTCTTTATTCAGAAATCGTTTTTTGTGTCAGAAAGCCTTGTTCTGAATTTACTTTTGATAGCCTAAGACAGATATGTGAGTGGGGTTTTAATAAGATCTCGCATTCAGAGATACCCAATTGAGGCAAAAAAAATTAATGAGCTTAAAAGGATTAATATCTATACCTGCGAAATGCGGTTTGTTTTTAATACGCATGTATCAGAAATTTATTTCGCCGCTTCTAGGTGATGTTTGTAGATTTAAACCTTCTTGTTCTCACTACACTTATGAAGCCATTGAAAAATATGGGTTAATCAAAGGGTCTTTAATGGGAGCTTGGAGAATATGCAGGTGTAACCCTTTCAGTAAGGGCGGATATGATCCGGTAAAATAAATTTGACAATAACTTGGAGACAAATAAGCATAATGAGCAGAATTTGCCTGGATGTTAATTATATGAATACTAAAAAGATGAGATTGGGCAGGCTTATCTGCTCTTTTATTTTATTGTTTAGCATGGTTTGCTTTGCAAATAGTCTTTTTGCTCAAACCAATCCTTCAACTTCAGAACAAAACACAAATCCTACTCCTTCAGAAGAATTTAAGACAAAAGTCGAACTATCTGATAGAGATGGTGATGGTCTGGTCGATGCTATATTTGAAAACAAGGATATTAGATTAATTGTATCCAGCAAGACCGGAAGCATAAGTTTTTATTATCTCAAGGGTGAAAAATATAATGAAAACTTTTTCCCGCCTCAGATATTAGAGTTAGGCTATGTCATTCCTAACGATTACATGAAACTCTTTGAGTTTGATAATACAGAAAAATCTCTATCTGCTACAAATTATAATATTGAAATTGAAAGCAGCAACGAAACAGAAACTGTAATTAAAGTTACTTCAAATATTTCTGCGTTAGTTGATGAAAATACTCCTGATTCAAAATCTTTAAGTGTTGTAAGACGCTTTGTTTTCCCTAATAGCGGATATCTATTTAAAATTGAAAACATTGTAACTAATCTGAAAGATAGACTTATTGTTGTTGGCAATGATGCTTCAGGTTCATTTAATATCAGTGCCGGTCCTGGGATATTTATGGATCCATTCGGACCTAACTCTCTTGTAGGGTTAAAAGAAGAAGGAGATTGTGAATTCTTTACGAAAGCATCTTCTTTAAATGATAAAGGTAAATCTTCAGGAGTTTATTTCGGTGTAGGGATTAAAGACCAGTATTTTAGTATTTTGATGGAATCTGATCAGTCTCTTAGCATTGCTTCAGTTGCTACTGAAACCACTTCAATCAATGCTAATAGAAGAAGCATGACAACCAATACTATAAAATGTTATTTCCCTAAGCTTAATATTGGGGCAAAGGAAACTAGAAATTTCAATTTTACCGTTTATGCCGGTCCGATAGTATTAGAAGAATTGGGCAAAATAAATCGAAGGAAAGTAGCGGATTTGGGCTGGCTAAATACTAAACTCTTAGAAATTCTTCGTTACTTTTATTCTTTAATACCTAATTATGGGATAGCAATTATATTGCTTACACTCTTAGTAAGATTGATTCTCTATCCTTTAACTCTGAAACAGACAAAAGAAATGGCTAAAATGCAAAAACTTCAGCCAAAAATGAAAGAAATTCAGGATAAATACAGAGATGATCCGCAGAAGATGAATGAAGAAGTAATGAAGCTTTATACAAAGAATAAAGTCAATCCATTAGGCGGTTGTTTACCACTGTTCCTGCAATTGCCTGTAATCATGTCTTTATTCACTACTTTAAGAAATGCTGTTGAATTGCGAAAAGCACCATTTTTATGGATGAGTGATTTATCAAAAGGTGATCCGTATCTGATTCTGCCTATTGCTATTGCCGCTTTGATGTATTATCAACAGGGAAAAGCCAATGTTGATCCGCAACAACGTCAGGCGATGGCTTTTATGCCGATTATGATGCTTGTATTCACCTTTTCTTTACCTTCAGGTCTGTTGGTTTATTGGTTTACCAGCAGCGTATTAGGATTATTGCAGCAGTTACAGACTAACAAGTTAATGGCTAGTATGAAGGAGGACTAAAAAATGTCTAATGCAAGAAACATTGAAATTACTGCAAAAACAGAAGAAGAAGCTCGTCAGTTAGCACTTAATGAGCTTAATGAAAACGAAACCATCGTTTGTTCTGAAACCATTTCTGCTCCAGCAAAGGGTTTGTTTGGCCTTGTAGGAAAACAGGAATATAAAATCAGATTCACTATTGATGAAAAGCCGGAAGAAAAGGTCGTTGAAAGAGGCGAAAAGCTTTCTAAAAAATCTGATTTCGAAAATGTTAATTCAGATGATTCAGAAGATTCAAATGAAGATATGCCTGCTCCGGTAAAAACTCATAGACGTGAAAGAGAATGGGGTGGCAGAAGAGAAAGAGGTCCACGAAGAGAACGCGGCGGAAGAAGAAACTTCAGACGCAATCGTGATGAATATAGGGAAGAACAAGAATCTGAAGAACAGATCAGTATTCCCGAAAGACCAAAAGAACCGGTTACTGATGAAATCAAAAATCATGAAGGTTATAATCAGATTTTTGAACTCATCAAGAGTGTTGCCGAAAACGTTGGAGTTGAAAATATACAGCTTGTAGACTATATGCGTGATGGTGCCTGGGTTATTGAAGCATCAGCTGAAGATGTTTCTCAATTAATCGGTAAGCGCGGTCATACATTAGATTCTGTTCAGTATTTAATGAACATTATTTTCAATAAAGGTAATGATGACAGCAGAATCAAGATAGTTCTTGATGCTCAGGGTTACCGTGAAAAACGTTATCAGAGCCTTATTCATCTTGCTAATAGAATGGCTAGAAAAGCTGTTGCTTCTCATCGCCCGATAGAATTAGAACCAATGTCTACTCTTGATCGCAGAACCAT
>JAFXRA010000172.1 GCA_017526725.1 Candidatus Rifleibacteriota bacterium | reverse complement strand
GGAATCTTACTTTTGCTTTAGGGTCTAATTCTGTAATTGAATTTACAATTGAGTATATAGCTAGAACCTGTTCGTTAGCTCCGTAGGAGTATATTTTATTAAATTCTCTGCTGAAATCAATTATAAATAAACCGGAATCATAGAATAATCCTCTTAAAGTTAAATTTTCTGGAAGTATTCTATAAAGTCTTTCATTTGAGGGAGCTTCTAGGAGAGAATTAACAATTTGTCTGGCTTGTCCAATTCTCATTGAATTTTTTCTTACTTTTTTGGTTTCACTTTCTAGTTTATCTTTCCCTTTTATTCCATAATAAATATGCAAATTTTGGACATCTTCCTGAGGTATATATTCTTCTTCCTTGGCAATTGTCTTAGTTTCTGAAGATACATTCTTTTGAGGAAGCTGTGACATTACTTGTTCTGAATTGGCTTTCTGTTCCGCAAACATTGATGAAACCTGCTTTTGAAACAGAAAGAATCCAGCTATTAAAAGCCCTATTATAATTAGACCCATAAAAAGAAACAGAAGGTTTTCCTGGTTTTTCTTTGATTTCTTTGAGGCCATATTTATCTCCTGGTTATTATTTAAGTTCTATTCCGTTAAAAAAGTCTATTACACCATTGGTTATAGATTTTGCGACAGCTTGTTTATATTTATCGCTAATCAGGTTTTTACCTTCAACTTTATCTGAAAGCATTCCTATTTCAACTAAAACAGCAGGGTTCATAATAAATTTGAGAGGCAATAACGGACTTTTATTAACTCCTCTGCTGTCTATTTGAAGGTGTTTTGTCAGTCTGTTGTTTATTTTCTTAGCTAAGAATTCTGCTAAGTCAAACCTTGTGGTTTTTAGCCAGTCAGCAAATACACTATCATAATTAGCGCCTTGTATTGTGCTGTCATAGTATAATCCTTTGTCTGAAAAAACAAAACAGGCTACTCCATGTTTTAAATCATCATTAGAACCACCTGTATGAATCGATATATGTAAATCTCCTCCATTTTTGTTGGCTAGACTTACTCTTTGGGTATAATTCATAGTTTGGTCTGCATTCCGAAGCAAAACTGCTTTGAAACCAGCTTTTTCCAATTCTTCTTTCAATAGTTTTGCTGTCTCAAGATTTATTTGTTTTTCGGCTGGTCTGCCTGGATATTCAAATCCTGGGTCTGAACCACCATGACCTGGGTCAATAACAATAGTTCTGCCTAAAAATGACTTATTCTGTAAGGTTTCTAGAGGAACTTCAATATTGATTTCCGGTGGTTTTTCCATTTCTGGTGGTTTCACTGCTACAGCGGGTTTTTCTTCAGGAGTGGTATCAGTCTTTATTATCGGGGGAGTGATGGAGGCTGTTCCAGAGGCTACTACAGGTAGAGCTTCCCCCATAGGAAGTTCTACAATCATTCTGAAAGGATCTGCAACAGTTTCTATTGTTGGAGTTTTCTCTTTCTGTGTCAGAGTAAAGGTAAGAATCAAGCCTTCTCTATTGGCTCCACTGTTTATATCTAGTTTTGATATGTCTCTGCCTACAGGGTCAGTTCTTTTGGTTGGTATTAGATTTTTACAGCCGTTAATCGTGAGCCTGTAAACCCCATTCTTGAAATCACTTTTAAAACTAACCGGATTGCTGAATTCAAGAACTACTCTTGTGTGATCTTCTCTAAGACTATGTCTTAAAGCAATCAGAATTGATTCGTCATCTTGAACAGGCTGGTTAAAATTATTCTGTGGCTCAATAGGTTGAATTGGTTGTTGAATAGTGGTCGGTGTTTGAACAGCAGGTTTTACAGGATTATTATATTGGCTCTGAAAATTAAAGTTGTTATTGGGCTGAACAGGCTTCGTTTGAACTGGAGTCATTTGAACAGTTGGAACTGGTTTTGTTCCGGAAAAGACACCCTGTAAAGAATCAGCCGGAATGAATATCTGATTATTTTGTATTCTTGGAGAACCGCTTAGCTTTATTTCCTTCTCATTTGCTATAGCAGTGCTTTCTCCAACTCTATATTTTATAGAACTGAGACCTTTTCGCATGATAAGCATTTTCTGAATAGGAAACCATTGATGAGATATTCCGTTAGCTTCTGCAAAAGATTCCGCGTTGATGTATTCTGCTGCAAAAGCTGGAATAACAGCAGACATAGTTAAACCCATCAAAGTATAAATTATTTTATTTCTTTTTGAATTCTTCATTTATAACGTCCACCTAATTCTCTTTCCATATCACGTTTTGCATCTTTTTTAGCAATAGCTTCTTTCTTGTCATACATCGCTTTGCCCTTGACTAATGCAATTTCAACTTTGACTTTTCCTTCTTTAAAATAAAACTTAAGGGGAACAATCGTAATCCCAGTTGTTTTAACTTTTTGGCAAAGTTTGTTAATTTGCTGCTTATGAGCAAGTAGACGGCGTTTCCTTTCTGGGTTATGGTCTAATCTATTTGAATATACATTAGAACCGATATGAACATCACATAACCAAAGCTGGCCTTCTACTGCATCTACGAAGGAATCTTTCAGGGTAACACGGCCTTCTCGACAGGGACGCAACTCTGAACCAACCAGAGCAATGCCTGTTTCAAGCTTTTCAAGAATAAAGTAATCATGATAAGCTTTTCTATTTTCAGCTATTATTTTTATTCCGCTTTTATCTTGTTTTTTTGAACTCAATGAAGTCACCTGCTTTCAGACCAGTGCTGAATTCTTTCCTTATCAGCGCCCAGCTTGTATTTTTATAAACTTTTGTTAAAAGAAGATCTGCTATAGCCTTGTCTGGTTCTCGACCTATTTCTTTGCCGTTGTCCGGGTCTTTTAAAATAGCACCAGGTCTGTAGGCCTTCATGGTCAAACGAAATTCATCAGAAAGATTGAGGCCTTCTTCCATACCTATATTTAAAATAACCTGACCATCCACTCGTTTTATTACTTTACCTGCTGCAACTGGAGCCAGATACTTTTCTTCAACAATAAAATGATTTGCGATTTCCATGAAACCGGGTTGGTTTTC
>JAFXRA010000171.1 GCA_017526725.1 Candidatus Rifleibacteriota bacterium | reverse complement strand
GGCAGCTTGCAGACAGAGTTCCAGCTGAACTTGTGGGATATTAACCCTGGACTTATGGTTCGCTACACTTATCCAATTCAATTGGGAAATAAGTTTGAAGTTGGCAGCCTGTTCAATTCATTCAATCTTCCAATTTGTCTGACAGTTCATTTTAATGAATATATTTCTGCTTATGCGGGTATTGTACTCTCTACAGGAACAGTTGCTTCACAGCCACAGCAATTACTTGGAACAGATACAATGGTTCGTGCACCAATATTCCCTGGTATTTTCGGAGTTTCCTTCCAGACACCAAGAATCAGTATTGGTTCTGTATATGGCAGCTTTGTTCAAGAGATTTCATACACGCACTATAAAGCCATGACTGGTTATGAACCGCTGACTTTTGCACAAACCTTAGCACAAGGATTGTCTTTCTCAACGGGATTCTCTATCACTCTGGCTTTTTAAAATGTAATTTTTAAAAAGTTACAAAAAAAACTAAAAACTGAATAAAATTTTATTTAAATTTTAGATTTTTCAAGTAATATAGTATTATGAACAATACAGTTATGTGCGATACAATTGATGAATATAAAGAAAAAGAATGTATTATGGTTGTGGAAGATTCAGATTATCTGAATAATTTCATTGCTTCGAATCTCAGAAATAATAATTTTGAAGTAATTCAATGCTTTAATAAAAAAGAAGCAATTGAAAAGCTTGCCAGCAGTTTTTTGTCTCTGGTGATTCTGGACTTAAACCTTGGTGACGATAGCGGAATGAGTGTACTTCAGACAATCAGAAGACAAGATAACAACCTGCCGGTAATGATTGTTTCTTCCATAAGTGATAGTAATACTAAAATTGAAGGCTTCCGCAAAGGTTGTGATGACTACATTACAAAACCTTTTTATATAGACGAACTTCTTATGCGAATTAACAGAATGATTTCAAAATACACAATGATGGGCTTTAATTCAAAACCTATTGCTTCTGTTTATTCCTGCGGTATTTTTGAAATGAACATAGATGAAGGAACCCTTACAAAAAACGGCACCCCTATTCAGCTGCGAAAAAAACAGTTCGATTTAATGCTTTACTTTATTCAGAATCCTAATAAAATACTTTCGTTCAAGACAATTTATCAGAACGTTTGGAATGAACCTTGCCCTGATGAAAAAACCTTGGAAAGTAATATGTATGTAAATATACGTGCCTTACGAATGCTTATAGAAGACGACCGTAAGAATCCGCGCCATATTTTATCGGCAAGTAAGTCTGGATATATTTTTGTTCCCGAGTAAACCCTAGTAAAGGTAACTTAATCGTTCTTTTATAAAGACACGCTTTTTTGCATCTGCCAAAGAAAGAGCATTTTCAAGATCTGTCTCTGGATCCATTTGAGCATAACCTATTGAAACTAGAGGCATATCTGCCATTTCAAAATTGTATTTTACAAGCTGAATAAAAAAGGCCTTGTTAAGTTTTTCAATATCAATTTCAGTATTGTTAATAATAACAGCAAACTCTTCTGAACCAATTCTATAGCATCGTCCATAACTTTTGTAAAACGAATTAAACAGCTTGGAAATAGTCACCAATATCTTAGTTATCTGTTCGCGAGTATAATTCATTTTAAGCTTTGCATAGTTATCAAGTTCGGCAACTACAATTACAACAGGGTTCTTTTGCGCCTTTTTCCATTTTTTTAAGCTGGTATAATTCAAAAGGTATGTTTGAATATCCATTTGCTGGTAAAGAGTCTCATAATATAAATAATAATGAATAATAGAAAGAATAATACATGTCCAGGATACTTGAACTGTTGGAAAGATTACTTGAACCGAAGTTGCAAAAAGAACAAAGAAGAAGTTTATAATCAATACTATATTTGTTTTTTTCCAGAATCGAATTGAAATATAGAGATTTTCCGCAAAGAAGAAAAGTATTCCACAGGAATATAAAACAATGAACAGGAAAAACTCTTTTCCTCTATAATAGTTATTTTTTTCATCTACACAAATAATACCGTGGTCTGTTCCCAGGCATACACAAACAAGCATAAAAAGAATATAAGCCATCCAGATAATAAAGAAAAAATTAAAACGCTTATTGCTTTTTGGGAATACAGATCGTCCTAAAGTAAAATTAATTCCAGGTGCAAGAGAAAAGCCTATAAAGTTTGCTGCTATATGCCAGAATCTGTATTTTACAGGGGCTCCATCTAGAATGGTAGTAAAAATCTCGCAAATACAGATAGTGAGGAGCATTGCACAGGTTAATATAAGATTTGTTTTTTGATAGCGATTACAAATTGAGTTACCGATTATGTCTATTATAAACATAACAACTGTAATAATATTTATAAATGATAAAACTGCAAAATATGGTGTCATAATTTATAAAGTTAGCAAATAAATAAAAAAAAATCCATATTACAGGGGAGGTTTTGCCTGCAATATGGATTAGGACTCTCTCTAGTGTCCTGTTATATAATTAATTCTGAGCTGGTGCCCCAGAAACTAAAACATATTTACCGTCAGCTATTTCAAAATGCCAGTTGCAGTAAAGAATATCTGTTGTTTGTTTTCCAGTATTCCATTCAATAATTTCGGTATTCAAAGCAGCTACTTTTTCTGCTGTTGCGGATGTATTTCCATCTACAGTTGCAACTTCGTTTGATTTATCTGTAAGAACTACAGTATCTGGATAAGTGTAAATACAACCTACTGTTGTTCCATTTCTTGTAAGAATTGGGAAGTTATTATTCCACGATGTTCCATATGGTTTTGTTCCAATAACCTGAACACCAATTGCATAACCGTGGAACTGTAAGCCTAAAGGTGAGTTATCGCCATAATTGGTATAGAAAACATAATCTTCCAGAATTAAGTCCTTTACAATTGGTTTATTTTTTGTGTCATGGAAAAGATAGCCTGTAAGTCCTTTGATTGTATGGCCTTGTCCGTCAATTACACCTTCAAAATCTTTTCCATATACATTGAGCTTGTTCCATTTTCCTGTAACATCAATGTCATTCATAATTTTGTAGTTAGCTTTTGTTGCTTCAACATTGTATCCAAGGTTTGTTTTGATAATGTTTGTACCGTCACAAATTACGCGTCTTATTGTATCAAAATCTTCCACAGAACTGATTTCAAAATATCCGGCATCTTTTGCCAAAACAGAATCTTCTGTTTCTTCGCCTTTATAAAGCTGCTCTTCTGGTTCTTCAGGCTCTACCGGCTCTTCTGGATTATCAGGGATGTATGGTTCCGGATCCTCTTCTTCTTCGTCATCATCTTTGTCCGGATCAATTGCGTGTTTCTTTATTTCTTCTGCCAGAGTTTCTTCTGCAACTTTTTTAAGTTCAAGTACTCCAATTGTGTACAGACTTGTTCCATCATAATAAGCAAATACTTCTCCGTCGCTGATTAAAAGTCCATCATCCAATGTATAAGATTTTGTAGTAGCATTCTTTTCATCATAGTCTTCATAT
>JAFXRA010000170.1 GCA_017526725.1 Candidatus Rifleibacteriota bacterium | reverse complement strand
GGCTGTATCCACTGCATTGTCTGATTATTCATAGCAACTGGAGATCTGAAATTCGGGTATTTCATACGAAGAGCTATCAAACCTTTGTAAAGTTCGAAAATATCTTTGTTCTTTTCTTTTACTGTCCAATCTATCCAGTTGGTTGCGTTATCCTGATCGTAAGAGTTGTCGTTTCCGCCTTTGCTTCTGCCGAATTCCTGACCAGAATGAATCATTGGAATACCCTGTGCAGTAAGAAGTGCTATAGCTGCTAATCTAACTCTCTTTTTGTCGCCCTTGAACAAATCGTAAATGGTATAACCATCGTGAGCTTCAACATAGTTCAAGCTTTCTGCAGGTTTAGCAGCCCACCAGAAACAAGAACCAGCAAGAACTGTCATAAGATTATTGCGGTTAACATTACCACCAGCCAAACTTCTGACATTTTCTCTGAAATCATCATTCCATTTAGCTAAGCGAGTATTTCTGAAATCGGCTTTTGCCCACTGATTTCTCTGCCAATCAGCAGCCCAGGGTTCAGAAGTAAGAATTGTAGTTGATGGCAATTCGTCGATAATAGCCTGCATTGTGCCTTTGTCGATAATAGTGCCAAGGTCAAATCTGAAACCATCAACCTTATATTCTGACATCCAATATTTGAGAGAATCAAGAATCATCTTGCGGCACATTGGGCTTTCAGTATGCATTTCGTTGCCGCAGCCAGTGCCGTTCCAGTAATACTGTTTGTCATTTGGCATCAAGCGGTAATAACCAGCATTATCAAAACCCTTGAAGTTAATTGGTGTGCCTTGTTCATTACCTTCTGCAGTATGGTTGAATACAACGTCAAGTATAACAGCAAAACCTTCGCTGTGAAGGCCATCAATTGTAGCTTTCAATTCTTTTACACCCTGACCGTATGGCTTAGTTGCATAAGCAGATTCAGGAGCAAAGAAATGAGTAGTCATATAACCCCAGTGATTTGGATGTCCAGCGAAATCGTTGTCATATTCATGAATTGGCATTAATTCGATAGTATTAACACCTAATTCTTTCAAGTGACCGAGAACTTTGTTTGTACCTTTTCCCTGAAGCAAACCTAAGTATTTGCCTTTGTAAGGTTCTTTTACGCCAGAACTCTTATGAGCAGTAAAGTCTTTTACGTGCATTTCGTAAATAACTGCGTCTTTAGAAGCTGGGCGCTTAAAGGTTTTACATTTCCAATTATAGTTTCTATCAACTACAATAGACTTACCATTGTGATTATAGTTTGCAAAAGCATATGGGTCAGAAAGCAGTCTAGTTTTATCGAACAAATAGCCTGGACCCTGTGGACCATCAGCGGTGAAACCATAGTAGGTTCCATATAATTCGCCGTTTACAACAGCTTTCCAAACACCGTCTTCGCCCTTCTTCATTGCTACAGCATTGCCTTTTTTATCTGTTGCGTTCTGGAACAGATATAATTTAACTTCAGTAGCTTCTGGAGAATAAACTGCAAATGTAGTTTTACCGTCGGCAACACGAGCACCTAGTTTTGCAGTTGAAACATCTCTCTTTACTCTTGCTGCTGGTTTTACACTTGTAGTTGATTTTTTAGTTGTAGCAGTTGTTGTTTTCTTTTTGGTCTTGTTGCTATTAGTAGTTGTACGAGTCTGAGAGTAATTAATGCTAGGACTAGCAGCAACAGATTTTTTACTTAATTTTTTCTTATGTAATTTGGCAAATTCTTTACGAATAACAGGAAAATCTTCCAATTTAGAAGCCAGTTTTGGCTTTTCTGTATAAGCCAAATATTTAACTCGTTCTTCAAGAAGATCTAATGCCTGATTGAAGGCAGACTGTTCTGCTTCGTTACTAACAGAATGACCATATGCAGCAAGAAACATAACCATGTTATCAATGTCAGAGGCAGTCTGAACATTTCTAACTAGTATTTTTCTCATACTATCTACAGCATTAGAATCTTTACCATAAGCTAATGAAGAGATAAAAGTCTTGCCATCATCTAGTATTGAACGAGAAATCATACTAGAACTAGAAATTGAATAGTTTTCTTTTGCAAGATCATTTAAGCCATTATTAAATTCTTCTTCTATATTATTTGCATATGAAACGCCTAGAGACATTAAAATCGCTAAGCCAACGCCAAAACAAACCTTTCCTATTTTAAAACAGCGCATCTGTTTCCCTCCCAAGGGTTAATTGATTTGTACAATTATACTGAAACAAACCCTAGTCGTCAATTGGGTTGGCTGATTTTTTATCATTTTTTTTGCAAAAAAAATCACCTGAGGAAATCAGGTGATTTTTAGCTTTCTTACTTAGTTTTAATCTACTGTCATATGAATAATGGTTGCGCCATCTTCAGTACCTTCAACTTTAATGACTTTGAGGATACCTTGAGTATTCTTTTTCAAACGTTCCTGAATAATAAGCAGGTCTTTGTCCATCTTTGCCGGGTTAGCCCCGAACAAAACAATATCTCTTTCATAACGTTTAAGCATTCTTCTAACATCTTCAACATCAGAAGAAGTTAACTTAACTCTTTTAACAGCATTATTAAAATTAGATGACTGTCCAAATTCAATAATATTATTACAAATGTGAATTAAAACCTGAAGTGCATAGTATTTTTCCAAAGGCCTCATTCTTACAGCAGTTTGATTTGATAAAGTTCTTACCCAGCCTTTTCTATCCATTCTCTCAAAGATAGCATGGATTTCATCATCATTTGCAATTTTAGGGGATGGTTGGGAATTCCATACAATAATTCTGTTAGAAGTAACAGCTGGTTTTAGCTGCTCTTTTCTAGTTAGAGGTTCTGTCTGAGCAGGAATTCTCAAAGAAAGAGTAACTTTGCGGTCTGGATAATCCTTTGGAATAGGAATAGTTATTGTGGAGTCTGCGTTAGCTGAAAAAGAAAAAATTCCAGCTAGGATACAGAGTATCCCGAATGGAATCAAAGCCTTCAAGCTAGGCATATACTTTTTCATAAACAACCTCCAGTATATTTTTACACCTAGCCTATCGGCAAAGAACGCCTCTTTGTTAACTATATTTTTAAAGAATAATAAAAAAATATTAGACAGCAAAGAGGCGTTCAACTTAGTTTTCTTTAGATTCTGGAAGATCTAATTCAATCAAATCGTTGGGGAAATTAGTGAATCTGTGCAAACCTTCTTTTGTAATCATGAAAGAATCTTCGATTCTAATTCCACCCCAGCCTGGCAGATAAATACCAGGTTCTACAGTATAAGTATGACCGATTTCAATTTTACTTGGATTTAAAGGTGAAAATGCTGGTTTTTCATGTATTTCCAAACCGAAGGAATGACCTAAGCCATGGCCGAAATTCTTAGCATAACCGGCATCAGTAATAACTTTTCTAGCAATTGCATCAATTTTTTTGCATTCTTCACCTATCTTAATAGCTTCAATTGCTTTCTTTTGAGCTTCTGCAACTATATTATAGATTTTCTTGAACTTTGCTGAAGCTTTTCCAATAAAGAAAGTTCTGGTCATATCGGAATGATAACCCTTATAAGTTGCGCCAAAATCAATTTTCAGCATATCGCCTTTTTGAATTTTTCGTTCTGTAGGCTGATGATGCGGGCAGGAAGAATTTGGGCCAGAAGCTACGATAGTATCAAAACTGGGCATTTCAGAACCATTAATCTTCATATAGAATTCTAGAAGAGCAGCTACGTCTATTTCGCTCATTTCCAGACAGATATCGTCAAGAAGAGCAGCCAGAGAGTTATCTGCAATATCAAAAGCAGTCTGAAGAGCCTTTGCTTCGTCTTTGTCTTTATATTGTCTTAATTCTTCAACCAGGTTTTCGGTTGGAATCAGTTTATTACCCTTAAAAAGTTTAGCAAACTGCAAATAACGTCCAACATCTAAAGACTTTTCAAAACCCAATGACTTAATGCCCATTTCGTTAATCTTTTCAAAAACGCCTTTATCTTCGCCATTTTTGCAGATAAGAATCTGAGCACAACCGTTGATTTCTCTCTGGCTCTGTTCCTGATAACGGAAATCAGTAAAAAACATAGCTGCTTTTTTACTAATAACCAGTGTTCCATTGGAACCTGTATATCCACAGAGATATCTAACATTATTTAAGTTTGTAATAATTACTGCTTCGTAATTATTTGTAAATCTCTTTCTTAAAGCATTAATTCTTTCTTTAGTCATTGTTCTATCCTTTCTGCTTTTAATAATTCAATATTTCTTTTGCTATAGCCTGATTTCTCCAAAATAGGGCCGATATCAGCCGTAGGAGCTATAATTGTTATAGCTAATTTCTTTTCGTCTAATAAATCCTGTGCAAGGCGATTGACTTCATCAGTAGTAACAGCAAGATAAGGAGCCAAAGTATCTTCAGGAGCGAGAGGCTCTACATTATACAAAAAGCCCATCGACAGCCTATTCATTCTGTTGGTCATGCTTTCTAAGCCCAAAAGCATATTCCCCTCAAGCTGTTCACGAGTTGCATTTAATTCTCTTGTGCTTATACCTTTATCTTTGAATTTTTCCATTTCTTTTCGGCATACTTCCAGCACCATTGGAAGCTGGTTCATGGAAGTTCCTGCATAAATACCGAACAAACCAGTGTTGGCAAGAGATGTATGATAAGAATAAACAGTATAAGCCAGGCCTCGCTTTTCACGAACTTCCTGGAACAAACGGCTGCTCATTCCACCGCCGAAAGCAGCATTTAAAATAGTCAGCGCAAAACGTCTGTCGTCAGAAAAAGAAACCCCTTCTGTGCCGAGAGTCAGATGAACCTGTTCCATATTTTTAACATATACAGAGGCATCTGCAGAAGGTTTGATTCTCTGTAATTTACGATTGAAAGTGCCTTTGCGCATATTTTTAAGCTTTTTGTCGATCAGCAAGCAAAGCTTATCCCAATCAAAATTTCCGGCAATACATATTAAAAGATTTTCTGTTACATACTGGTTTTCAAAAACTTCGAAAATATCATCTCTAGTCATCGCCCCGACAGTTCGCTTGGTTCCAAGAATCGGGCGGCCAAGTCGGGCTTTTTTCCAGATATTCTGCCCCAGCAATTCATGTATAATTTCATCTGGTGAATCTTCATACATTTTGATTTCTTCTAAGATAACCCTGCGTTCCCTTTCAATTTCATCCTGCGGGAACTGGGAGTTCATAATCATATCGCCAAGAACATCAATTGCCTTTTCTAATTTATCTTTAACTACTCTGGCATAATAGCAGCAAAAATCTTTTGAGGTAAAAGCATTCAATACCCCGCCAATGCGGTCAAACTCGCTGGCAATCTTTTTTGCAGAACGCTTCAAGGTTCCCTTGAACATCATATGCTCTATAAAATGAGAAACCCCATGCATTTTGTCTGATTCATAAATTACACCACTATGAACAAACATTCCTAATGCGATACTTTGAACTGTATCTATTTTTTCTGCAACAATCGTTATTCCGTTATCAAGAACCTTTTTAAGATATGGCGATGAAGACAATTCTATTCTCCAGTATTTTGAGGTTCCGTATCATCATTATTCTGCTCGTCAAAAGCTTTATCAGACAAGCTTTCATCAACAGTTTCATTTATTTCAGAGGCTGTTGTTTCATTTTCTGACACTTCACCCAAATCGTTATTATTATCTTCTATCGGCACAAACCCCTGACTTGTATTAAAATCTTTTTCAGCAACTTTTTGCTGCTCTAATAATGCAGGATTCTGACCTTCTTGAGCCAACGCCTCGTTAATATCTATTGTAGGAACAGGCAGTTCCTTCAGACTGTTCATTCCAAAGTAATATAAGAAATCCTGTGTTGTCGAATAGAGTCTAGGCTTTCCTAAAACCTGCTTTTCACCAGAAATATAAATTAATTTCTTTTCTAATAAAGTGTTTACAACACCTTCACTGTTAACTCCACGAATAGCATCTATTTCAGCTTTTGTAATAGGCTGTTTAAAAGCAATTACAGAAAGTGTTTCCAAAGCAGGTAATGAAAGAGATACCAGCTTTTGCCCATCAAGCCTTTGTATAAACTGAGAAATCTTAGCCTTTGTTGCAAGCTGTACACCGTTTTCTAGAATAGCAATCTGGATTCCGCATTTGTTGTCATCGTCATAGTCTTTTTTACGGGCTAAAACAAGTTGTTCCGTTAATTCCATTGAAATTCCAAGAACCTGAGAAAGCTTTTCATAAGTGATTGGTTTGCTGTTTACAAGCAATATTCCATCTAAAGCCGCGCATAAAGAATCATGATCTGCTATTGGGGCTTCATCAAAAAGATTCCCTTCAACAGAAAACTTTTCGCTATCGCCAACCCCCTCCAATTTATTCAGTTCTTGTTCATTTTCGGCATCTGCGGCCATTTCCATATCTTTATATTCATCCATGTTATTACCCTATCTCTTTTTATGCTTGGAATAATGCTAACTTTCATTAGTCGGAATATTACTGTCTTCACCATTTGATTCGCTAACTATCTCTAAGTCAGGAGTTACAGGAACACTTTCAGCTAAAGCCTGGGCCTCAGCCGCCGCTTTTTCAGCAGCAATTTCAGAAGGTGTCTTGAATCTAAGCATTTCTTCAGGAATATCTTTAATCTTAATAGACCTTATATCATCATCTGACCTTTTAATAGTCTTTGCCAAAGGCATCTTAGAGACATCATCAGGCTGATCTTCTTCGTCATTAACCTGGGTTTTGCTCTTAGATTTACTTTTCTTATTCTGGGGAATAATCAGAATAGGCTTGAAATTGCCATCCTGGCTGCAACCGATTTCGCCATCTTTAATCATTTCTAAAATAGCCATGAATGACAAGACAGTTTCATAGCGGGAATTATCTTTTTTCAACAATCTCGCGAAAGTTATTTCCCCTTTAAATTTCTTAAGCATATCTCGAATTTCTTTCATTCTGTCTATTATGCTTAACTTATTTAGAACAACTCTATGAATCGGAGGCATCAGACGACGCCTTACGATTGTATGATAAATGTCCAACAGTTCAACCGGACCAATATTTATCTCTAGTATTTCTTCTGGCTGGCGCTCAATATCGTAAGTTCTTGTATATATTCTTGATGCTGCACCTTCCATTTTGCGCAATTCTTGAGCCAAAAGTTTAAATTTCTTATATTCCAACAGTTGTTCAACCAACTGAGCTCTGGCGTCTTCTTCCTGATAGCCTTCATCAATAAATTCATCGCCGCTTTCAAATTCCTGCGTTTTTTCTTTTGGAAGCAGCATTTTTGATTTGATTTCAATCAAAGTAGCCGCCATTACTAGAAATTCAGAAGCAATCTCCATATCAAGGATTTCCATCATCTGAATTTGCTCAAGATATTGTTCTGTAATCTTTGCTATAGGAATATCATAAATATCGATTTGCTGCTCTTCAATCAAATGATAAAGCAAATCGAAAGGACCTTCAAAAACCGGTAATTTTACTTGATAAGCACCCATGTATTCACGCTCAAAAATTCTTTAAAAGTCTTCTGTTCCTTGTAAAGCATCTTGTGCTGCTCTCAAAGTTGTAGAATCAGGATTGCTGGAAATAACTTTATTCCAATAATCCCTGGCTTTGTTGATATTTCCAAGTTTATAATAACCTACACCTATATTAAACAAAGCTTCAGAATATTCAGGATCGCCTTCAACTGCTTTTTCCCAGTAATAAACAGCCTGTTCGTAATCCATAGCCTTATTTAAAATATTGCCCATTGTAAAATAAGCACCAGGCTTGCTATAACCAGAAGCAAAAAGTCTGTTTAAGATATTTATGGCTGGTTGAAGCTCATTTTCATAGTAATATGAGCGGGCAAGCAAAGCTTTCTGATTATCATTGAGCAGCCCGGAATTATCGAAAGCAGATAGAATAGATACTGCAACGTCAGAATAACCAATAGAATTAGCCAATATAGCAGCTTCTTCAGCTTCATCAGCACCACTCATCTTAGTTACGTCTATTTTTCTTAAATAAAAAGCGGTTTGATCATCTTCTTCTACTGTACTGTAGATTTTTGCCATCAGCAGTAAAAACTGACAATCATTTGGATTTCGAATCAAAACAGCTTCGCATAGTCCTTTAGCAGCAGTAAGTCTCCCTGCTTCTACCAGAATCTTTGCAGCTTCCGCGATATCCTCTTTTGAGCCGAAGGAAACACTTCCTTCAGAAACAATCTTTCCAAGCTGTTCGTCACATATTATTCTAACGCTTGAATTATCAAAATTAAAAATCAACTCAGGAGCATTTTTTTCTTCTGAACTAATCCTGAACTTTAAATTAATTCTAGACTGTGTACCTGCTCCAATAGTGATATTATCTACTTTAACTCTGGAATATTCGTCTGGCAAAGGTTTATAAAGATGCATTCCCATATCCAGGGAAAAATCTTCCATTAAGTTAACAGATAAATCGTTATAACCGTTATTTAATAAAGTAAGATTCAAAATCAGATCTTCTTTGGGTATGGATATGCCTAAGCCTTCTGTATGCGGCTTTCTAGATATTTCATTTACCGCAATAACCAAGCCTTTTGGATGGATAATGTCTTCACCAATGAAAAACACTGGCCCGGAACTAGTATCTATAGCCGGACAACACAAGGGATTCAACAGAAGAAACAAACCCAGAATCAAAGCTTTAAAGTGTACATTCTTAATCATAATAGCCTTAATCTTAACCATTTCTGAAAGAAAAATCAATAGCACATAAAAAAACAATCTCTCATTATTTGAGAGATTGTTTTTATTTTGAAATCTTATTGCTTATTTAAAGTTAGCACTATGAAGGTTCTTAATGATTCCCATTACATCCTTGGCTTCATTAGCGGCTTTCTTGTAAGGAGCAATATATTTTTCAATTATATTGTTTTTATCTCTAACAAGTTTGTCTCTTTCTTCTTTTGCTTCTCTAACTCTATTTTCGTAAGGTCTCAAATAATCATGAATGATTCTTGGTTTATCATGTCTTACTCTGTCTATTTCTCTTCTAGCATTATCAACAGAACGTCTGGCACTGTCTTTTTGCTGCTGAGTGGCTTCTGGATTGCCTTCAACTTTTCTTAAGTTATCTTCAGCTCGTTTCAGTGCCATTTCAGCATTTCTAACCATATCCATATAATGTCTTTCAGAATCACCAATAGCTCTTCTTAAGCGGCGTTCTGCATCATCTATTTCGTTTTCTGCACTTCTCAATTTATCTTGATAATTGCGTTCTGCAGCATCTTTCTGACGATTAAGAATTTCTAATGCTTCAGTATACTTGGTTTGATAAGCACTGACTATTTTCATACTTACTGTTGAAGCTACTTCATTATTTTCTTTGCAGCGGAGGTCTACAGCTTTCTTATAGTCAGAATTGGCTGTTCCAATATTATTTTTATAGTTTGCAAAAGCCTTTTTAATATAAATGTCTGAAAGTCTTGTATAATAATTTGGATAATCATAAAGCAGTTCAGAGTATTTATATTCTTCAATCAGCTTAAGAGCTGTCTTTTCAGCTGCATTGTTCTGGAAGGGCTCCAATATTTCAAACAACCAGGAAATAGCCTGTTTCGGACAGTTATCAAGATGATAGCAGTCAACAACTTCTAGAAGGGTTGAATCTGTGCGAGACATATCCAACAGCCACCTGATAGCCTGCTGATAATCTTTTTTAGCTTTATAGCAAGCCGCTATTCTGGCACGAACAGTATCTGTTCGGTTGCTGACCTTCATATAGTATTCTATAGCTTTATCATACTTCCCTTTAGCTTCAAAAGTCTTTGCAACTTCAAAAACCATAGACTGTATCTGAGCAGAAAGTTTGTTCATATCTCCAGAAAGCTTGTTGACTTCTGCTTCCTGTTTTTCTATTTCAGCATCAAGAGCTTTCTTTTTGCTGCCCTTAAACCAGCCGCTAATTCCGTCATATTGTGAACGTTCTTTATGTAAGTCATCCAAACGAAGTTCGGGAGTGAACATTTGGTTTTCAACGAAAATAAGTTGTTTTTCCAAGCTTTCTATATCAGATTCATTTGCGGCAAAACCACAGGTTGAAGCAGCTAATGTAAGAACCAAAGCAGTCTTTATAATGTTATTTGATTTCATTTTTCTTTCTCCTTTGTCCTTATTTAGCATCTATGTAGATATCGCCTAATTCAAGCTTGTTATGATAAATAGAATCAGCTTCTGTCATATCGCCTGCAAAGACCCAAACTTCAACTTTAACATTCTTGAAGAGGAGTTTCTTGATACCTGCAACGGTTTCATTGGAAGCAATTGTAGCAAGTTCGTCATAGTTGTTTTCTGCGAAGAAAGCGATAGGATCATGTTCAATTCTTGTCTTATACCAGGCAAGTTCACCCATTACATCTTTGTTGCTGCGTTTTGGCCCAAGATAAAAAGTGTAATTTTTCTTTCCGCCCCAAAAACCACCTGTAGTTACTTTAACTGCAGCTTTAAGGTCAGAATTTACAACGCTGCCGTCAAAATGACCTAACAAAGCATCGATAACATACTTTTTACCAGAGAAGTAGAAGCAGCATCTATCACCCTTTTTATTTTCGTTAACATAAGAGGAAATGATTTTGCAGCCGTGTCTTTTGAAAATCTTGTTTAAATTGATTACACGTCTGTTGGTTCCAGTATCTTCGAAACAAACAATTGCTTCTGCCATTGGAGTATCAATCATGATGAGGCGTTTATGGCGCTTCTTCATAAGATTCTGAGAATTAGCAGCCGGGGCCTGAGCAGTTCTCTTTGTGATTTTTTCATCTAAGCTACTACTGACCTGATTATTATCTGCAGACAGAAAATTGGTTTTTGAATGAAGCATCTTGAAAACACGCTGTGCAGCGTATTCATTCAATTCTGACTTTTTTGAAAAAGCAACAGTAAGTTTATAAGCTTCAGAAATATCCTTTTCTTCTTTAAGAGAGGATATGATATTTTCCATATTATTTTCTGCCTTTTCAGCATTAGATAAGGCTACGTCTAATGCTTCGGGTTCTTTCTGACCGTCTAACTCTTTCATGTTGTAATTAACTTGAGAGATGCTGTCAGCATATTGTTTGAGAGCTTTGATATACTTTGATGAATTTATTTCAGCAGCAAAGGAGCAGCTTGTAATAAGCACAACTGCCGCCAAGGCCAAGAGTTTCTTTAACATATTAAACTCCTCTTTTTATATCTAATTATTGAAGATGATTTTTTAAGTATAATGAAAATGAAGAAACTTAGCAATAGTACATCTTATTTTTGATATAAGTGGAACACTACGCTGTGAGACACTTCGTTGTGGGACGGCGACAAATGTCGCCCGTGGGATATTGTTATAATAGTTAGAGTTGTTGGAATAGTTATAATCGTTAGAATCGTTCGAATAGTTCAAGGTTCAAATGGTTCTTTAAGTCTACACATTGGTCATAAAAAGTATAGCGTATGGGCTTCAGCCCTGAAAACTATACGTTTATGACAATGGGTAGACTACACAGAGCGGACAGCAGACGCGAGACCTTAATTTAGAGATAAGAGATAAGAGATAAGAGATTAGAGATTAGAGAAGAGAGATAAGGGGATTGT
Source organism: Candidatus Rifleibacteriota bacterium (assembly GCA_017526725.1). Next base: position 5,327 of record JAFXRA010000170.1, on the reverse strand, counting down.
CTTTTGTTTCACTACAAGTCTTCTGACTTAACTTTCTACTGCTTGGCGAAATGTTCACAAAAATCCCCCTGTCTACTCCGTAGACATCCCTCTTTATTAAAGGGGGTATTTAGGGCATCACTTCTAACCCTTCCAACTCTTCCCACAAGCAACGTCAGTTGCTGTCCCACAACGAAGTGTCACACAGCGTAGCGTAACATATCCCCCAAGCTTCGCTTGGCGAGTTGATAGCCTATGATCTATAAGCCGGGTGAATTATGACTCGAAGGGTCTTACTCTGAGAGTTACACCTAAATCAGCACAGATTTGCTGGCAAAGCTTGATTTTTTCTTCTGACATCACTTTTTCCACAACAGTAAAAACTACTTTAGGAACATATTTCTTAGCTTTAACAGCAAAATCTTTTATTGCTTCATAAGATTGTATCCCAAACTTTGAACGGGTTAAAGCCAGATATTCTTCAGCATTCGGAGCATTTAACGAGATGGAAACTGTATCGAATCTATTTTTTAATTCTGGCGTAATATCTTTATTATAGATAAGATTAGCCAAACCATTAGTATTTACTCTGATTTTCAGATTTGGATATGTCTTTCTCAAATAATCAATAAGTTCGCAAATGTCGTATAATCGTTCCAAAGGCTCACCAAAGCCGCAGAAAACCAGTTCGTTTATAAGATTCAAATCATATTTTGAAAATAACTCTTTAACGCTCTGAACACTTGGTTCGCCTTCTTTAAGCCACAAAGTATTGTTCTCAAACATTTTCTTAGTCTGTCTCAAGCAGAAAGTGCAACTGCAAGGACATTTGTTGGTCATATTAACATAGACATTCTTGCCTCTGATATCTTCGCATTTTGCTAAGTCCTGATAGCCTTCTTCCCCTTCTTTACCAGAAACGTAATATAAAATCATCTGTTAATCCTCCATCAAATCTTTCAAAAACATTTCAAAGCAAAGGCCCCAATGATTAGGAACCTTGTTATCTTCACAATACTGAATACACTTGGAAACAAAAGTTGTCGCCTTTTTTGCTGATTCATATAAAGTGTGACCATTCATATACATTCCGGCGATAATGGAACTGACTACATCACCAGTCCCGCTTCTGTCATCACCGATTTTATCTGACATTATAATCTGGTAGTCTTCACCATTGTTGTATATAAAATTCAAAATCTGCTTTTTATTAAATGGAATTCCTGTTACTACTATGTGCTTTGGCCCTTTTTCTGCAAGCTTTTCACACATTGAGTCAAGTCTTTCTAAACTAATCTTGCCTTCTTCTGGATATTCTATATCCAGCAAAGTGCAGAGCTCAGTCAAGTTCGGAGTCAATATTTCAGCATATTGAACCAATTCTTTCATTTTATTACACATAGCTGGAGTGTAAGTCTTATATAACTTGCCATAATCGCCCATTACAGGGTCAACTAGCACGAGAGAGCCGTTTTTATGAAAAGTCTTTATGAAATCTATTACAATATCAACCTGCTTTTCCGAGCCAAGAAAGCCCGTAGCTATCGCATCAAAATTCAGATTCAAATCTTTGTAAGTCTGAATGTAAACAGGCATTTTTTCTGTATAATCATCAAAATAATATATTGGGAACTGTGTATGAGTCGAAAGTATAGCTGTTGGAACTGGAACCGCCTGAATCTTCATAGCCGATACGATAGGTGCCATAACAGCAACCGAACACCTTCCAAAGCCGGTAATATCATTAATTAGTGCGATTTTCTTCTGTGGCATATTAACTCCGAAATTAAGTTGTCTGTTTTACTTTTTATTTCTAGTTTTATACCACAACTTTGAGTAAAAGCCTAATTTTATGGATTTTTAATTAGCAATTTTAACTATTTTAACAATTCTAACAATTCAAACCTTGAACGATTCGAACAATTACCACAGACAGCGTCAGCTGTCGTCCCACAACGAAGTATCCCACAGCGCAGCGTAACACTTCTTCAATCATCAATCTTCAATCTTATATCTTATATTTCTCACCTTTCAGTTTTCAGTTTTCAATTCTCCCTACGCCCTATACCCTTCTCCCTTGCCAAGCTTCGCTTGGCTCTATGTTTTTAGAGTTTTATGATAATTCAAAAAAGAATATAGTCATTCAAGAGAAAATCTATCAGCTTACAATGAAGTATTCCTGACTCATCTGAATAGCTTTCTGGAATATCATTTTGGATTATTATTTTTTTAAAGAAATCCTTAGTTAACCTTAGAGAATCTAGTTCATTATTTTGTTTTTCTAAACTATTAATTTCGTAAGATGATTGAATATAAACTCTTTTATCCCCGAAATTAACAACAAAATCTATTTCCTTTTGGACATTGTTTTGATTTCTTCTATCGGTTACAATACCTATATCAACCGAATATCCTCTCAATATTAACTCATTATAAATTATATTTTCCATAATATGACCAGAATCAAATTGTCTAAAATTCAATCTAGCATTTCTTAAACCCACATCAGTGTAATAGTATTTGTTTGGATAATCAAAATACCTTTTCCCTTTTACATCATATCGTTTTACTTCATTTATCAGAAAAGAATCCTGAATATATTTTAAATAATTGGTAACAGTATTAATACTGACATTTGAATGTTTTATGCTATTCAACGAGTTAGTAATATTATTAGGATTAGTCAATGAACTAATAGATGAACTTAAATAATCTAGTATATCTTCTAGAACGTCACGTCTTCCTAGACTGTTACGTTCAATTATGTCTTTTAAATAGACTTCATCAAACAGTGAAGAAAGGTAATCTTTTTTTTGATTGCTATTTTTTAGATTTACAAGATGTGGCATCCCTCCATAAAGCATATAAAGCTCTAAATCCTCTTTAACATCTCCATTATAAATACTATGAAACTCTTTGAAACTTAATGGGAATATATGTATTTGAGAAGCGCGACCTCTAAACTCCGTTTCTATATCCCGACTAAGCATTCTAGAATTGCTCCCGGTGACATAAACATCTAGATTCTTGTATCCCTTCAATTCGTTAAGCATATCGTAGATATTTACTGTAACGTTCGCTTCTTCTGTATCGGGAACTGTTTTACAATACTGAACCTCATCAATAAAAACATAATATTTTCCTTTGGAATTAGTGACAAGATTCTCTATATACTCTGACAATCTTATTGGGTTTCTGAATTTTGCATTTTTTCTTTTGTCTAATTCTATTCTTATAATATTTTCAGAAGGAGTTTTATTATTTAAAAGATAATTATTAAATAATTCGAAAAGTAATACTGATTTTCCACACCTTCGTATTCCAGTAATAACTTTAACTTGCCCGTCCCACATTCTATCTATAATTTGTTGTAAATAATGATTTCTTGCAAATAACATATCTTTCTCACTGAAAACTTACGACGCTTGCGATTTAACTTTTCAATAAATTAACTCTTTTTATTTATTTAGTCAAATATTCAAAACAAAACTATTAAAAAGAAACATTAACAACCAACTACAGTATTTAAGATATAAGACCATAACTTGAGATATAAGATATAAGAATAAAGAATATCAACTATTCTAACTCTTCTAACAACTCCAACAATTCGAACCCTTCGAACCTTGAACAATTCGAACAATTACCACAGACAGCGTCAGCTGTCGTCCCACAACGAAGTGTCTCACAGCGAAGCGTAACACTTTTAACCCTTCCAACACTTCCAACTCTTCCAACACTTCCAACCCTTCCGACCCTTTCAACTCTTATAACAATTTCCACAAACAACGTCTGTTGCCGTCCCACAACGAAGTGTCACACAACTTGAACAATTCGAACCTTGAACTCTTCAATCAAGTTTACACTATTTTCCAATAGCCATTCTTATCTGAACCGATTCTTTGAATAATATTATTTTGTGTAAGCTTAGAAATGCTTCTATATACGGTTCTAATATTAATTTCTAGCTTGTTAGCCATCTGTTCAGCAGTTAAATTTTCTTTGTTCTCTATAATATTAAGAATTTTTTTATCTGTAACAGAAAGCTTTACACTGTTATTGGTATTGCGATAGAAAATAAACCTAAATCCTTCATTTGTCTCAACATATTCGTATTTTATGTTTTGTTCATGACACAATGTAAAAACTCTTTCAAATCCTGTTGAAAATTGTTCAATTAAACCATTTTTATATAAAACATTTGAAATAATATTATTCAATGGAATAGGCTCTAAATTATCATAGGCAAAATTCTCTGGTTTGTATGGTTTTGGAAAATGTCCTGGTGAATAAATAACAACCCTGTCAGAAAAAATATCAATTTCAAAATTCGTTCTTGAATGATAATTTCCATGGCTGAAAGCATTGACTACTATTTCTCTAACAGCTTCCATTGGTATTTCAGGGATTTCATTTCTTCTTGATTTTCCGCTAAACTCCGCTCCCCATTTAATATTTTTGGCAATATAATTAATACCTTCCTCTATACATTCAAAAACATTTCCTTCAAAACGATTTAAATCAATTACTGTAAGTTTAGTTTCAGCAGCAAATACAGCCATTTTTAAAACAACAGGTCTATTCTTTGAAAAAAGAACATTTCCAGCATTATTTAACTTTGTCTTATCAAACATTAGTCCTAATTTGCCTAACATTTCTTTTGTTGTGCTAAACTTATAATTAATTCTTTTTATTCTGTTGGCTTCATCAATAAGTCTTCTCAGCAGATCAACATCAATATTCGCAGTGTTTACGCCAGAATCTGATTTTTCCCATTCAGAATAATCATTATTATTTTCATAATAATATTTTCTAAGCATCTGGTTATCCATCTGACGGTCTTCATCATGAAACCTAATATAGTATCTTCCATAGGCAGAATAAGGAGTTTGTTCACCAGAAAAAGAAACTTCTATAAAGCTCTTGCCGTCTATACTTTTTCTTTCGTTAATGGAATAAACAAAAGAAGGTTCAATATTAATGCTTATATCTCTAGACAGTTTATTTAGGGTGTCTTTGCCTATTGGCTGCCCTACTACTTCTCCATTGTTTTTTACACCGAAATAAAGACTTCCCTTTTTGTTTTTATTAAGCATGGAACAAATTGATTGGATTCCTTCTTTTGTTTCAGAAGTGCTTTTCTTGAATTCTATTTCTTCATTTTCTTTTCCAAGATTCATATACACTGACCTTTACACTGACAAATTTTGATTATTTTACACTGTCATTTTATAATTTATTCTTTGTCATAGCAAGAAAAAATATTTATTATTATTATTGCTTTTGTCTGACTTACGACCAACAGGATGTTGAGAGTTCATGCGAGCGCCAGGATGGCAAGCGAGTCG
>JAFXRA010000169.1 GCA_017526725.1 Candidatus Rifleibacteriota bacterium | reverse complement strand
GTATTGTTTCATTTGGGAGTGATGCACCATGTACGGATCCGGATCCAATCGTTTGGCTACATAAAGCCGTTAACCATTCTAACGCAAATGAAGCAGTGTCTATTCAATCAATAATGTTTTTACTATGGATGACCGAGAAACTCAAGGTGCAGCCAATCTTTTCGATTTAATATGTAGACTTGTTTTAAAGACTCACTGTCCAAGTCGATTAGGAAAGCTAAATTTGAAAGTATCACCCGCTGAATTGGTCAGTGAATCCGTTCTTTCCACCGACGAATTAGGTTTTGCCTCATTAATCAGACAAAGAAATGAACAATTCACCTTCAAAGTAGGATCTTTCCCAACAACCTGGTATTGGGATATTTATCCAGAATTGGCAACAGGCCCAGCATTTATCTGTGTAACCACTCAGGTTATAACAACCTTCTCAAAACATATTACCGACTACATATACTCATTGCCAGTCAGAGACGATAATATTCAATTAGCAGTTTTTGTAAACAGCCCCCATTTTGTAGATTCATTAATTACGCCTCACAAACATCTACCTCATGATGAAATAATACAAATTGCTAATGTCACCTTCGATACCAACAAGGTGCTTTTCAGAAGTATAGATATTCAAGGGAAACCATACTGGATAACGGCTAAGCATGAAAAGCAAGCTAACAGCCACGTTTTCATGAATATCGTCTCTAAGAAAGAACGCTTAGCAGTATTAGAGCCCTTCAAATGGCAATTAATCATAATCGGTATTTTCGCTTTAACTATATCTCTATTTGGTGCATGGTTCATAACAAGCTTGATTATTCTTCCAGTTGGAGACCTAAGCAAAGGAATTCTGGCAATAAGACAGAGAAACAAAGACTTTACTATTCCTGTCAGACGAAAAGATGAATTTGGGGAATTAGCCAAAGCCTTTAATCAGGTTATAGGTGATTTTGAAGAATTAGAATACGGTAAAATCGTTCAAGAAAGCCTTCTGCCGCCTTCAGCCCCAATTGTTGAAGGTTATGATATAGCCTTCTTTACTGTTTCTGCAACAGACCTTGCCGGAGACTACCATGACTATGTAACTTTAGATGACGGGAAAATTTCTGTTATATTAGGTGACGTGTCTGGTCATGGTATTTCAGCTTCATTAGCTATGGCAATGGCTAAGGCAACTTTTAATTATGCAAAATCCAAAAAGGTCAAATTCCCAGAAGAATTTATGGATATGCTTAACATCATGTTCAACAAGGAATTGAAACCAAGAAACAAGCTGATGACCCTGATATCCATGACTTTAACTCCTGAAACAGGTGAAGTAATATTTGATAATGCTGGTCAATCTTATCCAGCTTATTATACCAGCTCTACTCAGTCTAGCGAGGAAATAAAAATGCCGTCTCTTCCATTAGGCGGTATGAAAAAACGCAAAAAGAAACCAATCAACAAAATGATGGAACATGGTGACGCCTTCATATTCTACACAGATGGCATGATTGAAGCTTCTGCAGCAGATGGAGAAATGTTCGGTTATGAAAGATTCTTCGCTAAGTTTACAGAACAGATGCAGCAGAATGTAAGCTCAAAAGATGCTATCCATAACATTTTCCAAGCTATGGAAGACTTCAGAGAACCAGGACCCCATTCAGATGACATAACTATGGTCATTGTAAAACGATTGTAAAAATTGACTTTATACAGCACCAATAGTATTTTTATATTAAAATAATTAGATTTTTTTAAAGGACCTTAAAATGGCTAAGATTTATACTTCTGCTGAACAATTAATAGGAAATACTCCGCTTTTAGAGCTTACGAATTTTGAAAAAAAACTAAATTTAAAAGCTAAAGTATTTGCAAAGCTTGAATACTTCAATCCTGCAGGTTCTGTTAAAGACAGAGTTGCAAAATCTATTATTGAAGATGCAGAAGCTAACGGCCGCTTAAAGCCAGGTGCAACCATAATTGAGCCTACTTCAGGCAATACAGGAATAGGAATTGCTGCTGTCGCAGTTACAAAAGGGTACAAAGCCATAATAGTAATGCCAGACTCTATGTCAGTAGAACGTCAAAAAATAATAGCAGCATACGGTGCTCAACTTGTATTAACTCCTGCAGCCGAAGGAATGAAAGGCGCTATAGAAAAGGCAGAAAAAATGGCTCAAACCATTCCTAATTCAATTGTTGCAGGACAATTTTCGAATCAGGCAAATCCAAAAGCTCATTTTGAAACTACAGGCCCTGAAATCTGGAGAGATACAGATGGAAAAGTAGATATCTTTATTTCTTCAGTAGGTACTGGTGGAACCATAACAGGAACAGGACAATACTTAAAATCTAAAAATCCAAATATTAAAATTGTTGCAGTAGAACCAGCTTCATCAGCATTTTTAGCGACCGGAAGAAGCGGAAGACATTTAATACAGGGTATTGGTGCCGGTTTCAAACCAGATGTTCTAGATACATCTATTTATACCGAAATAGCTACAGTATCAGATGAAGAAGCTTATGAAATGACTTGCAGTATTGCCAGAACAGAAGGAATACTTGTAGGTATTTCTTCTGGAGCTGCTTGTGCAGCAGCATTAGAACTTGCCAGTTACGAAAAATACGAAGGAAAGAATATCGTTGCCATATTCCCAGATACCGGTCTCAGATACCTTTCTACCACTGGCCTCTTCGGTGTTTAATACTTAGATTTATATATAAAATCAAAAATCCCCTCTTTTTAATATTAAAAGAGGGGATTTTTTGTCAAACTTTATTGCGATAAGCTTTACTAAACTAGATAATTTAAACCAATGTAAGTAATGTCCTCAGAGGCTGTCTGAAAACTAGAAATTTGATGAATAATCAGTATTTATTTGTTTGTAGCCTACCCATTGTTATAAACGTATAGGCAATTAGAAAAATCTAACTATGAGATAAAATCTGGTTTTGCACAATCTTGTGAGTCTTTACAATAAAAAAACTGCCTTGAAATTAATCAAGGCAGTTTTTTACTTAGAAACGCGCTATAAGTTTATAAGAGTATTTACTGATTATTCATTAGCTGCGCGAAGTGAATCGTATTTAGCCTTAGCTGCATTCATCTTCTGAGCAACTTCAAGAGCTTCATTAGTCTTACCAGCCTGGATCAACTGGCTGTATTCACTGTAATAATCAGTGTATTCAATGTAAGCAGCAGTGATTTCGTCTTCACTAGCAGCAACAACAGCTTTGTCTTTTTCTTCTTCTTCTTCAGCAGCTGTTGCAGGAACTGGATCAGAAATTGTTACGCTGGTAACGTCATCGCCGCCAAGCTTAATACCATCAGTTGAACCACCAATTTTGAGTCCGCTGTAGCTACTGCCAGACGGCATCTTGATTGTTGGAAGTTCGGCTTCGCCTTTACCAAATAAGCCAGCAATCTTATGAGCAGCCCAGTTACCGAAGTAACCGCCGACCATACCGCCAAGAACAGTACCAACAGGACCTAAGCAAGAACCAAGAGCAGCACCAACGGTAGAACCGATAGCCTGACCAGTTACGCCAACCCAGTCAACTCTCCTGAAAGCTTCTTTAATTGAGAATCTGCCGTTCTTAATGTCGCCAGCCATATATGCGCCAACAGAAGAACCTACAACAGAACCGAATGCTGGAGCAAGAGCGCTGAGAGCACCACCAACAACTGGAACACAGCTTAAGAATGGAACGAAGAATGAACCTGCAGCAGAACCAAGAACTGAACCAGCGACGCCGCCTACAAATTCAGCACAGCATACGGTCTTGATTGCTTTCTGGAGGCTTGGCTGTTCACCACGCATAATCTGAGTAGCAAGGTCAACACCAACAGTGATACCAGCAGTTACAAGAAGGTTCTTAGCACTGAAACCAGATTTAAGGCTATCTTTAACATTCTGGAAACCCTGATTTGTCAAATTCTTGCCAGTCTGATAACCAGATTTGAATTTATCACCAATAGAAGTTTTGGTCTTTTCACCAGAAGCAGCAGTAGTAGATTCAGTAGAAGCCTGAGCAGTCTGAGCTGAGCTACCAGATTCACCAGCAGGAGCTTGAGCGGCTTCAGAACCACTAGTCTGATTGGTCTGAGCAGTTTCAGTAGTCTGAGTAGTCTGGCTGCTCTGAGAAGAATTAGAAGAAGTAGTTGTAGCATCTGCTGGATCCATTAAACCACGAGCAATTGCTTCTTCGTGAGAAATGAATCTGCCAGTCTGAGGATCTCTTGGATGTTTTGCTGGATCCCAGGCTTTAGATGTTGAAGTCTGAGAAGATGAAGAATTAGTAGTAGAAGAAGTTGCACCTTCAGCTACAGAAGCCTGAGGAGCAGAAGCACCAGTCTGAGCTGTTGGAGTAGAACTCTGAGTAGTATTAGTAGACTGCTGAGCAGCAGAATTAGAAGTAGATGGAGTAGAGGTAGTATTGCCGGCTTTATAATCGCTCCAAGCCTGGCTCATTTCAGAGCTGCTCATACCTTTACCAGCGTTAGCTTTCTGGAATTCGTTCCAGGTCATCTTGCCGCTATTGCTGCCAGTAGTGCTTGTTGTCTGAGTAGTTTGAGTAGACTGCTGAGCTGTTGCACCAGAAGTCTGAGAAGCAGGTTTGCTAGAAGTAGCTGGTTTACTAGTAGAAGCGGGTTTGCTTGAGCTACTAGTAGAAGCTGGCTTGCTTGAACTAGAAGAAGAACTAGAACTTGTAGAAGCACCAGAACCTGCATCACCGAAAATAATTGAAGTAACCTGTGTCATATCAAGAGCAACAGGTTTACCATCTACAAAACGAACATTGTAAGTAGTTGTTCCGCCAGGAGTGTTAACAGTAACATTCTGACCTGGGGTTACCTGGTAAGTTTGATTACCAATAGTGACCGGAATAGTAGCGGTCTTTGCTGCTTCAGCAGCGGGGATTGGAGCCTGGAAAAGGCTTACCAAGAAAGCAAGTGCAAGAATACTGCACATAATGCGTGTTCTAAGCGTTTTCTTTCTCATAATATAACTCCTTATAAACTTATAAAAAACTGCAATAAGTAAACGGTACCGTCAAAATGTACCGATACTCCTTATCTATATTTTACTGAAATTTCTACAATACGCAAGAGTCTAGACAAAAAAAATTAATTTTTTTTAAGACTATAAAGATATTTTTGTTTTAAAGCCATTGATAAATTAAAAAAAGTTTATTATAAGTATATGTATATAAATTTGGATGTTATTAAAAGTCAGATTATTAGTCATAGTATTGAGGCAAATATATGCACACAGAAGTAAACGGAATCAACATCAACTACGAAAAATTCGGTAAAAATGAACAAAGTATAGTTCTCCTACATGGTAACGGCGAAGATCACACAATGTTTTATGAACTTTCCGAACTGCTCTCAAAAGATTTTACAGTCTATGCTCTAGATAGCCGAGGGCACGGTGAAAGCGACCCAGTTGATTCTCTAACCTATGACGAAATGGCTGAAGATGTCGTTTCCTTCATAAAAAAGAAAAAGATAAAGCATCCTGTATTATATGGTTTTAGTGATGGTGGAATTTTAGGCCTTTTAATAGCCATCAGACACCCAGGTCTGATTTCTAAGCTTATTGTAAGCGGTGCAAATTTGAAGCCCACTGGCCTGCAAAACTGGTTTTTAAGACAATGTGAACTGGATTACGAAGCTAATCATTCTCCATTAATAGAGCTGATGCTGAATAACCCAAATATCACCCATGAAGAACTACATACAATACATATTCCGACTTTAATTCTTGCTGGAGAGAATGATTTGGTCAAAGAAGCCCATACAAAGTCAATACACAGGAATATAGAAAACAGTCAAATGCAGATACTAGAGGGAGAAGGGCACGATACCTATGTCATTCATAACCCAAAACTATACGATATAATTGCACCCTTCCTCTTTGCAGACAATTACTAACTCAACTTCCCCAATTTATTCTTTTTTTCTATGAAAAATAACCTAGGGAGTCGAAAACGCCCTAGGTTATTTATATTCTAGATAATTCAAGCCTAGAAGATGCTAATTATAATACATGGATTACTAACAAAAATCTTGCGTTCTTTCTGATTACTATTTGGTTTCCAAACCGACATATTTGCCGTAACCGCCACGGGTATGCCCATAAGAAGTAATAGCCTGATCATCATCGGTTCCAAAAACTTTGCAGTCTGTAATTGAAGCTGTATTAGAACGATTATCATTAATTCCGGCAATTCCGCCTCTTGCAGAAACAGATTCCAAAGCAGAGAAAACATTAAAAGTTCGTAAAGCAGTAAAGCTGCTGAGGGCTTTTCCTGAAATAGAATAATAATTACAATGGTTTATCACTCCGGCGTTTCGGCCGACAATGCCACCAACTCCCAAGAAACCATCGCTTAACATCTGAATGCTTGAAATAGAAGATGAATTATAAACAGTACCGTTATTATCACCAACAACTCCGCCTATCAAAGCGCTGGGGACATCATTGCATTTTACGATAGAACCTCTGGTGTTAGAACTGGACTGAGAAATACAATTGGCTACATCAGCAGCATTGAAGCCACAAATTCCGCCGACAGAGATTCTTTCTAAACTGTATCCGCTAACAGTTCCAGCAGAATTGCATTTACTTATTTTAGTAAATACCTGCTTCTGTTCGCCATATTCAGGTTTAAGATTCATTGGAACTACTGCATGACAATCGCAGACATAAGTGGAGTTTTCGTTAAAGCCAGCTATACCGCCAACCCAGGCAGGTGCGATAGATGAATTGCCAGATACAGATGCAGTTTCAGCAAAAGTAGATTTTTTAATTCTAGCCCCTGTTCGGTTTTCTCCGACAATACCGCCTACAGCACAAACTGCATCAATATCGCCTCTTGAACGGCCATCAATGCGTCCTTCAAAAGAACAATTACGAATAACTGTGCCAAAAGCAGAATAACCAATGATTCCACCAGCATAAAGACACTTTTCCGAATTTACATAAATATTTGAATCAGAAGAAACGCTGCAACTGCTTATATTAGTGTTGTTGGAACAGGCAGCAATACCGCCTAAGCAAACACGGCCATCAAGATTTAATGAAGCATTTACTTCAACATTAAGATTCTTAATTTCAGCTTCAGAAGTGAAACCCCAAAGTCCAGCCAGCTTAATGTCGCCATCAGTGGCACCAAGGTCAGTAATGGTTATTTTGTGCCCTTCCCCATCATAATGGCCCGTAAAAGGCTTTTCAAAGTTGCCTATTGGAATAAAAGCCTTATCGCCAGCATCAATATCTTTAGTCTGAATAAAATAAGAATTAGGAAAAAGCCTTACGTTTTGTAGATGTTCTGCGTTTTCAACCCAGTAGGGAGATTCTTTTGTTCCTTTCCCTGCACCAAAATAATAATCGTTTTCGGCCGCCAGAACATTGCTACCGAATAGAAGAGTCAGACCAGCCGCCACACAGAGAAGTCTCAAATTCTTGTTCATAAGTTTATCTCCCTAGATCACTAATTTAAAATTATTATAGCTTAGTTTATTTACCCATACAATAATTTTAGTTTACAGAGTTCCGAGAACTACCCAAGGTATATGCAAACCTTTTTCGTTGTTAATGCCACTTTTCGCTTAAAGATTATTTGTTTAAATATCCCCTTTTTCAAAGAAGTTGAATAAGCTATAAAAAGTTGAGTCCGAAGACTGTTAGATTATTAAAAATCTCCCAGTCATGCATTTTATACATGACATCACTCTTTAACAAAGATGGTTTTATTTGGATAATATCAACTTTATCTATAACAAAACCAGACTCATTTTATTCCTGGAGGGAAAGTACCTGCATTTTTGTCGCCATATATAATAACTCTGGTGTTAGCATCTATTTCTTTCAGAATAGTAATCATATCTTCTTCTTTTACTGATATACAGCCGGCAGTATAAGGTTTTTTACCCTTTACATGAAAGAATATTGCAGACCCCTTCGGATAAACACCTTCCTTGTTGTAGTCTAAGAAAAAGCCGTAATTATACTGAGGAACATAATCAATAATGTGTTCGCCTTTGCACTTATGATTTACTGCTTCAGCATCAATTATTTTATTATAATATTGGCAGTCTTCGTCGCAGCAGTAATGATTTTTATTGATATTCAGATATTCGATAGTTGTTCCAGGATTAGCTTTTATACCAAAAGCCTGAATAATACCAAAATCGCCTAAAGGTGTCTTAGAATCACCTTCTTTTTCTTTCCCTATGCCATTTTTGCCTATATAAGCATGAAACATAGAGGTTCTATAAAACAAATCCTTATCGTCTTTAAGGTCTTTGTCTTTTTTAAATAAAGAAACCTGGGCTTCTGAACCGCCCATATATTTTACAAATACCAAACTTTTTACATCTTTATTATCAACATATTCATCAAGTTTGTTCTTCACGAAATTAATTATTCCGTCATCTTTTGCATAAAGAGCAAGAGAACTAAGCATAGACATAATAAGCAATCCTATTATAATAGTAGTTTTTCGCATTATTTTTACCCCATAAAATCTATTTATTTGCCTACAACAATGTTCTTAGGCTCTTTTCCCATAAGAACAGCAGTGATATCTTCGGCATTCATTACAGACATTTTAGTTCTTGTTACTGTATTTGCACTCGAAATATGAGGTGCCACAACAATATTATCAAGTTCAAGCAGTGGGTTGTCTGCAGGAGTTGGTTCAGTGCAGAAAACGTCTAATGCAGCACCGGCAATCTCATGATTTTTCAAAGCTTCATAAAGAGCTTTTTCTTCAATAACCGGACCTCTTGCATTGCTGATTAAATAAGCAGTTTTCTTCATCAAAGCAAGTTTTTCGGCATTTATTAAACCGCGAGTCTGGTCGTTTAAAGGAACATGAAGGCTTACAAAATCAGATTCTTTCAGCAATTCATCTAATTCGACTCTTTTAGCACCGCATTCTTTTTCAAATTCAGGCTTTGCTGAACGGTTATAATAAAGTATTCTCATATCAAAGCCGAGACCGCGTTTTGCCATAGCCTGACCAATTCTTCCTGCGCCAATAATGCCTAGAGTAGTTCCTCGTAATGGAGCACCGAGCATCATACTAGGATGCCAAGCAACTTTCCAATTACCAGCTCTTACATATTTATCTGCTTCTACAACTCTTCTAGAAACAGCCATCATCAGAGCAAAGGAAAAATCAGCCGAAGCATCAGTCAAAGCGTCTGGTGTATTTGTTACGTAAATTCCACGTTCTTTTGCGGCTTTCAAATCAATGTTGTCGTAGCCTACAGCCAACTGAGCAATTATCTTGAGCTTTGGAGCAGAATTGATTATTTCTGCGTCGATTTTGTCTGAAAGCATGGTCAAAATTGCATCAGCATCTTTAATTCTTTCCTTAATTATTTCTTTAGAAGGAGGAGCATATTCAGTCCAAACGTCTACATCAAAATTCTTTCTTAATATTTCCAAGCCTTCCGGCAGAATTTCTCTTGTTACGAAAACTTTCATCTTAGTCATTATTATTTCCTTTCTATTAGTTACATCAGCAGCAAAAAAATCTAGAATCAATTTACTATTTTATCAGAAACAAAGATAATAATAACTACTTTTATTTAGATTATGGTAATATATTTTTCTTGAATCAAATTGAAAAATTTGAAGTTTCTTAAAAATCATTAATAATATAGAATAGTTGTTCTATAGTTTTATTTCAAAAAAGAGAGTATTGCTAATGCTTATTAAGAATTTAAGAGAGCTGAACGCAGGATATGACAGTCGAGATTCTGCTTTTATAAATGTTGCCATTTCTGCCTATGAAGAAGCTGTTAAAGCTTGTGACCCATATAAAGCAACATACTCACAGTTTATTCTAGAAGAAAACACTTTAACTTTTAAAAGCAAAAATTATAATCTTAATTTTTACAACAATATTTATGTCATTGGTGCTGGAAAAGCCGGCTACAAAATGGCAAAAGCAATATACGACATTCTTGGAGACAGAATAACAGAAGGCTGCATCTGTGTTCCTCAAGACAGCAATATTCCTGAAGAAATGCTTGGGAAAATCAGGTTTATGGAATGTGCTCACCCTATTCCAGACATGGATTCAATATTGAGTGCCAGAATAATAACCCGTATAGCCAGTAAAGCTGAAGCCAATGATTTAATATTCTTTCTCTTATCAGGCGGAGCCTCTAGTCTTATGTGTCTTCCTGCAGAAGGGATATCATTATCTGAAAAACAAAGTGTGAACAACCTTCTCTTGAAAAGCGGAGCAGATATTAAAGAAATTAACACAGTCAGAAAGCATCTTTCTGCAATTAAAGGCGGGAAACTTGCAGAAATGGCTTATCCAGCCGAAACAATACAGCTTATTATTTCTGACGTTCTAGATAACTCTATAGAAACTATAGGCTCAGGGCCTGCAGTTATGGATAAAACTACCTTAGCTGATGCGGTAAGC
>JAFXRA010000168.1 GCA_017526725.1 Candidatus Rifleibacteriota bacterium | reverse complement strand
ACCGAATGGAATACTGAATGCAATAATAAATGGAGCAAGCAGCGATTCAAACTGTGATGCCATAACCATGTAAACAAGCATTATACCAAGCAAACCTGCTTCGATAAGCAATAAGAAAGATTCTTTTCTATCTTTTTCATCACCAGAGAATTCCCAGGCAAAACCAGTTGGAATAACAGTGTTGTTAAGAATAACAGTTGCGGCATCAATAACAGAACCTGCGTCTGTTCCATAAACAGAACCAGTAATCTGAATATATCTCTGCTGATCATAACGTTTAACGTTTGTAGGACCTAGAACTTGCTTAACAGTAGCAATATTGCTCAAACGAATAGGTTCGCCATTCTTGTTAGGAATAGTTATTTGATCTAAATCTTCGATTTTTTCACGATCTTCCGGTCTTAGTCTTACTTCTATATCGTATTCGTCGCCACCTTCACGATATTTAACAGTAGTATTGCCGCTAAAATATAGTTCAACCAGATTAGCAACAGTATTAACATTTATACCTAAGCTGGAGGCTTTTTCACGGTCTATATTAACAGTTAATTCAGGGCTGGCTAGTTTCTGGCTAACTTCAAGGTCTTGCAAACCTTCGATAGTCTTGAATTTATCAACTAGATTATTGCAGAACTTAACCCCTTGTTCAAGATCATGACCATAAATATTGAGAGTAAAGTCTTTACCGCTACCCATAGAACGAGTTGTTTCAAAACGAACGGTAATTCCAGGAATCTTTTCAATATCTGGTCTTACAGCATTAATAACGTCACCGACATGAATGGTTCTGACGTTTCTAGAACGCAGTCTGAACTGAACCTGACCTTTGTTGGAGCCCTTAGAACTGTTAAAAGCAACAGATTCTGCACTTTCACCAATACCGTAAGAATATACGTTTGCAATAACTTCGTCTTTGAACTTAGCTAAAACGATATCACGAATCTGTTTACAGATTTCACCAGTTCTTTCAAATCTAGTTCCAGTCTGCATTTCAACATGAACAGTAAAACGTCCCTGGTCCTGATTAGGCATATATTCAACACCAACAAAATTAATAAGGCCAAAAGAAGATATCAGAAGAACAATCATGGTAAGAACCATAGTCCATCTGAACTTAAGCAAAACTTTTAAAATACTGACATAAAAGTTTTCTATAGCCTTTAAAATTTTCTCAAAAATTGCAAAAACACCTGTTTTTATTTCAGAAGTAGGAGTTAGAATTTTTGAAGCCAACATTGGAGTTAGCAATAAGCCTGATATTAAAGAGGCTAATAGTGCCATTGAAACAATTGCTGCCAACTGTCCAAAGAATATCTTTGTAATACCTGTAGTAAACATAATTGGCAGGAAGATAACAACTGTTGTTAAAGTAGATGCAACAACAGAAGCAGTCATTTCTGAAGCTCCCCAAGCTGCAGCTTCTCTTACTTTTACGCCACGTTCAATATATCGTTTAATATTATCAAGAACAACAATAGCATTATCAACAACCATACCTATTGCTATAACCAAACTGGAAAGTGAAATCTGGTTAATAGTATAGTCATTAAGGAACATCAATAGGAACGTGATGATTAAAGATGTTGGAATAGTGATTGCAACAATCAGACTAGCTCTAAAGTCTCTCAAGAAGAAAAGAATAACCAATAAAACACAGACACCACCGAAGATTAATGAATCTTTAAGGTTACTAACAGTATTCTTGATGAATGTTGAAGTGTCTAAGAATTCTATTAATTCCATATCTTTTGGAAGGCTGTCTTTGATACTTTGTTCAACTTCTTTAACAGATTGAGCAACAGCAACAGTATTACCACCAGATTGTTTCTGAATCATAATACCTCTAGCCTGCTTACCATCCATACGGAAGTCTTCAGTAAGTTCTTTCAAGCCATCTTCTACTTCTGCAACATCTTTTACTTTTATTACACCGTTCGGGGTATGTCTTAAAACAACTTCACCAACCTGTTCAACAGAAGTAAATTCTTCGGGAGTTCTGATCAAGAAATCCATTTCACCGCTTCTGATATGACCACCAGGGTTAGTAAGGTTCTGAGCTCTGATAGTATTAACAATTTCGGAACCAGTAATACCAGTTGATTCGAGACGTTCTCGATTTAATTTTACTTTGATAACTCTCTTGGCACCGCCTTCACCAGTAACAGTAGCAACGCCAGGAATACGTTTCAAACGGTCGATAACTTTATCGTCGGTGATGGTTTCGATTTTGTTCCAGCTTTCTTTAGCTGTTACACCATAAATAACAACAGGAATCATACTCATGTCTATCTTCATGAGTAGCGGTGTTTCTGCAGCATCTGGAAGTCTTTTTCTAATCTGGTCTATTTTATCACGAATATCATTAGTGGCAGTATCCATATTGATACCCCACTTGAACTTAACGTTAACCAAAGAAATACCTTCCATTGAAGTTGAAGTAACTTCGTCAACATTTTCTACAGACGAAACGCGTGATTCTATCAACTCTGTAACACGCTGTTCAACTTCCTGAGGACCAGCTCCTTGATACTGAGTTACTACCATTACAACAGGCACATCGAACTTCGGCATTAAGTCGATGCCTACTAATGTGTATGCAAATGCACCCAATACAACAATAGCTACGAAAATCATAGATGTTGTAACAGGATTTTTTACCCCAAATTCAGAAAACTTCATCTATATTATCTCCAATTAATCTATGCTTACAGGTGCACCTTCGCGAACAAATTCAGTACCTTTGCTTATGAGTCTATCACCAGCTTTTAGACCGGAAATTATTTCAACTTTACTGTCATCAAAAATACCGACTTTCACATCACGCTTTACCGCAATATATTTATCTCCCTGTTTTTCTACAACATAAGCTAAATAATTATTGTCGTATTTAACAAGAGAATCTCTAGGAACAACAACAGCATTTTCATGAGTTGCAACAAGAACATCTATCTTAGCAAACATACCTGTTCTAAGTTTATTATCCGGATTATCAAGGTGTATTTCGATTTTACCTGTTCTGCTGGAATTATCTATTGAAGGATAAATCTTTGTAACAACACCCTTAAACTGTCCGTCAACAGAATCAACAGTTATAACGACACTGGTCTTACCAGCAATTATCTGATACAAATCTTTTTCTATTATTGTACCGATAATTTTTACAGGATTGCTTTGCTGAATATCGAAAAGAGGTTTAGCTGTATTAGCATTTGCACCTGGATCTTCGTATCTTGCAGTGATAATACCATCAAAAGGAGCATCCACAATGGTTTTATCTAAATTAACTTTTACAGCATTAAGATTTGCTGTTGCCTGAGTTAATTCTGCTTTTCTCATTTCTAAAGTGACAAGTGCAGTCTGAACTGCATCGCTTGCTTTTTTAACATTAGTTTGAGCAGCAATATGAGCAGCATTTGCGTTATCATATTTTGTGATAATATCGTCAACATCCTGTCTTGATACAGCACCTTCAGAGAAAAGTTTTTCCAAACGTTTTCTTGTAACAGTAAGATTCTTCAATTGAGATTCAGATGCTTCTACTGCTGCTTTTGCAGAAATAAGAGAAGATCTGGAGCTTTCAATTGTAACTTCCTGCATCTTTATTGATGCATTAGCAACATTTAAAGAAGCTTTTGCCTGAGCATACTGAGCCTGCTGGGTTTCATCATTAATCTGAGCTAGTTTCTGACCTTTTCTTACAAAATCACCAACATCAACGTAGATTTCTTCTATTTTTCCTGAAGCTTCTGGAATGAGACTTACACCAAGCATAGGCTTGATTTCACCAGAAGTTTTTATTTTCTGGCTGATTGTACCAGTAGTTACCATCTGAGAATAAACAGGTGTTGCCTGTTCTGTTTTATTTGATGCAGGGGCTTTGGTATTTGCAGTCTGTGTAGCATTAGTCGCTGCAGAACCCATAGAGTTTATACCAAAAAAGATTCCTGCAGAAATAGCAAATACAATTATGACTTTCAATAGCCAGTGCTGTGATTTTGTGGTTGATTGCTGTGTTTTAACAGATTTACTTTGTTTTAACATTGATTAGAACCCCTTAATATCACGTCCAAGCTTACCAACTGCAAGTAGATAAGCAAGTCTTGCATTATGATGATTAAAAATAGCCTGCAAATATATTAGTTT
>JAFXRA010000167.1 GCA_017526725.1 Candidatus Rifleibacteriota bacterium | reverse complement strand
TGCTTTTTTCATTTGATTCATCATATTTAAAATTATCCATGAATCCTTTTTCCCTTATATAAAAATCAGGGAAATCAACATTTGGAGATCTTAGCTGACATAAAATAAACATACTGCATTGAGGATAATTTATATCATCTGTTTTCCAGCTATAATTCATTATATTTATTTCGATATCATCCTGCTTTTTATACATTCCTACAGAATAAGTATGTATGACTCCGCAATCAAAAATATCGAATTTATATCCTGTATTTAATAAATGTTCTGTTGTAGTTTTGGGATTATAGTTTTTATGCTTTACATCTTTTTTATATTGGTATGACTCATAGTTTTGAGATATTGACTGTGGGGAATCCGTAAAAGAGAACCCCTTACTTTCAAAATACCTTTTAACTTTTTCTTTGCGCTCTTTATCTAGCTGATTCCCAGCCGCTACAGCTAGAAGACATATGCCTGTAAATATTCCGGCAATTATTACACCATCCCAATCAATATCCATATCAATCTCCGTTACCTTGGAGGCTACAGCTAAAACTAATTTTTAAGTCCAAATCAGTTTTTACTAATTGCCTACACATTTGTCATAATAAGTATAGCATATGGGCTTTAGCCCTGAAAGCTAAACGTTTATGACAATGGGCAGGCTACAAACAAATAAATACAGATTTTTCATCAGATTTAGAGTTTTCGCACAGCCTCCTTGATAATAAATAATACTATGGTATATTAGATTGGTAAAGAACAAACTGAATATCTGAGCCAAAAGGTGACTATCGATGAACAATTCCTCTGAACAAAATTTAAGCCAGGAAGAAATTTCAGAAGCTTTCGAAATGGCTAGCAGCCTAGGCAGAAAATATTCCGATGAAGGAAAGTTCGAGTTAGCTGTAAAAGAATATAAAAATGCTTTAAAGTATTACCCGACTCAGATTCAGGTTATGGGCGAACTTTGCTGGTGTCTAGGGCAGATTGATAAACCTGAAGAAATGCTGGAATGGGCCCAAAAAGCTTTGGTAATCGCCCAAAAAAGGTGCAGCAAAGATAATATTGGGCGTTTCTATTTCTATATATCCCAGTATTATAAAATTACAAAGCAGTTTGAAACCGCCTGCGATTATTTAGCTCTAGTAATATTAAATAAGCCTTATTTTCTATCCAGCTACATAGAAATGGCTTTTTGCAACAGAATGCGGGACAACTTCGCTTCGGCCCTGGAAATGTATGAATATGTAAAAAAAACTGACCCGGAATACGCCGAACAGGTTGGTTTAGACGATTTAATCAGCAATACTATAGCAGATCGAGATTGTAAACACAGAGAAATGATTCATATGAAATTAGGCATTGAACAAGAAAAGAAAGGAGAGTATGAAAAAGCCAACAAATCCTATTTCACTGCTATTGAAAGAAATCCTAAACATGTTATGAGCCTGTTCTTGTTGTTTAATAACGAAATCAGATTAAAAAAAGATAAATACGAAATAATTGCTATTGGCGAAAACCTTATTTCTCTTTTAAAAGAAAGTATAGCCCCCGACCTTTATTGCCTGGAAATTGTTTCAGGGGGGCTTGCAAAATGCTATGAAATTATAGGCAATACAGAAAAATCTGAAGAATATTTAAAATTATTTAATTTATACAAACACATTAATGTTGCTAAAAAAGCAGAAGAGGAAGGCGAATTAGAAAAAGCCATAGAAGAATATCAAACAGCACTTGAAATTAAGAATGATTGCTATATAGCCATTGATGAACTAATAGATTTATATTTTAAAACCAATCTGCCAGATGAAGCTATGGACTATGCAGTTATTGGCTTAAAATTAGCTAAAGAAGCTGATGACAACGAACTCAAAGCAAAATATCTCTGTCATATTGGCCATAGGCTGGAACTTTCCGGATATGACAAAGCGACAGAATTCTATGAAGATGCTTTAAATTCGGTTAGTAAACCCAGTAGTCAATTAAAATACTGTGTGAAAATAGCTAAGTTTTATGCAAGTAAAGGCGATACTCAAAAGTCTTTAGACTACTACAAGAAATGTAATGACTTTATAAAAGCTGGAGCAAAAGATACTTACGATATTCCAAGTAATATAATAAGACAAGAAATATTTTTAGATGAAAACTCAGATATGAATCATATGATAAAACACTACAACCTAGGGGCAAAGTATTATAACGAAATGAATTTTGAAGAAGCCGCAAATGAAATGCAGACAGCTTTATCATATATTCCACAAGATTTAGATACGATGGATATCTTAAACAGGTGTTTGTATAAGCTAAAAAGATTTGATGAATGTTACGATGTGGCTTATGCCGGATATATGATTAGCAATAGAGACCATGATTATAGATTCATAGATATGTTCTGCTACAACTTAGGCAATATCCTATATAATACTGAGCATTATGAAGAAGCTTTGAAGTATTACCATTGTGCATCTTACCACAAACCAGAAGATACAGATTATCTTTATTTCATAGCGGCTTCTTATAGAAATTTAGGAGATTACGATAAAGCATGTATGTATTTTAACAAAGTAGCAGACCTAGACCCAAATGATCAAAGCGCCAAGGAGCAATTTGTTTATTGTTATGATAAATTGCACGAAGGACAATAAATCCGGTAAATTATAAAGAAGACAATTTTACTTACTCAACTCATCATTTGTCATATTGCGATTTAACTACATAAAAAAACAGCTTGACGTGATACCCCTAAGAATAATATAAATTTACAGCTACAAATTAAGGGGTTTATAAATGAACGATACATATTTTCAGCGAATTGCTGACGAATTGAAAATACACGTTTTTCAGGTAATGTCTACCGCACAACTCTTGGAAGAAGGCGGAACAGTTCCTTTTATCGCAAGATACAGAAAAGAACGAACCGGTTCTCTAGACGAAGTAGCTATTACCACTATTAGAGACAGATTAGATGAATTTGCTGAATTTGATAAACGTAAAGAAGCTATCGTTAAATCTTTAACTGAAAGAAATCTTTTAACTGACGAACTTACTGAAAAGCTCAATGGAGCCAAGAATCTGGCACAATTAGAAGATATTTACCTGCCCTTCAGACCCAAGAAACGCACAAAAGCAACAATTGCACGTGAAAAAGGCTTAGAACCTCTTGCTATGATTCTTTTGGAACAGTCTCCAACCTGCAAACCGGAAAAAGAAGCCGAAGCTTTCTTGAACGAAGAAAAAGGCGTCAAGAAAGTTGAAGAAGCTTTACAGGGCGCAAGAGACATTATTGCCGAAATGGTTAATGAAAATGCTGACGTCAGAGACATGCTCAGACAGCAGTTCGCTTTGGAAGCTGTTTTAAATTCTAAAGTCATAAAGGAAAAAGAAGCCGAAGGCATTAAATTCAAAGATTATTATGATTGGCAGGAACCGGCTTCTAAGGCCGCTCCTCACAGACTGCTTGCCATTCTCAGAGGTCAGAACGAAGGCGTTTTAAAAGTCAGTGTTCAGCCTGAAGCCGACAGAACAGTTAAAAACATTTATAAATTCTACCGCAAAGGCTTCTGCCCAGCTTGGGAACATGTCAGAGAAGCTATCGAAGACGCTTACAAACATATGCTTTCTTCTTCAATCGAAAACGAATTTTTAAAACAACTAAGAGATAAAGCTGAAGAAGAAGCAATAAAAGTATTCTCTGTTAACCTTCGTGAAATGCTTATGGCTGCTCCTCTCGGTCAGAAATCAGTATTAGCTATAGATCCAGGTTTCAGAACCGGCTGCAAGACTGTTGTTCTCGACCCACAGGGCAAACTTCTTGAAAACACCGTTATTTATATTTCTCAGTCTGAAAGAGCTTTAGAAGCTTCTGCAATTCTTGTTAAACAACTTATTGCTAAATACAAAATTCAGGCTATTGCCATAGGGAACGGCACAGCAAGCCGTGAAACAGAAGCATTCATTAAGAGTTTAAAGCTTCCGCCTCAGATTGTGGTAGTAATGGTAAATGAAAGCGGAGCTTCAATTTACTCAGCGTCAGAAGTTGCACGTGAAGAATTCCCAGACTATGACGTTACCGTTAGAGGCGCTGTTTCAATCGGCAGAAGATTGATGGATCCATTGGCAGAACTGGTTAAAATCGACCCGAAATCTATAGGTGTTGGTCAGTATCAGCACGACGTAGACCAGAACAACCTTAAAAAGGGTCTTGATGACGTAGTTATGAGCTGTGTTAACGGCGTTGGCGTTGAAGTAAACACCGCCAGCAAGCAGCTTTTAAGCTATGTTTCAGGCTTAGGTCCTCAGTTGGCTAAGAACATCGTTGTTTACAGAGAAGCTAACGGCCCATTCAAAAATAGAAAAGCTCTGCAGAAAGTTCCA
Organism: Candidatus Rifleibacteriota bacterium; assembly: GCA_017526725.1. The sequence continues at coordinate 1,032 of JAFXRA010000167.1, read as the reverse complement.
AGACTTGGACCAAAGGCTTTTGAACAAGCCGCCGGTTTCTTAAGAATCAGAAACAGTGATAATCCTCTTGATAAAAGCGCAGTTCACCCCGAAAGCTATCCAATAGTAGAAAAAATGGCTAAAGACTTGAACTGCAGCATTGAAGACTTACTCAAAAGCGGTGAACTTAGAAACAAAATTAATCTGAATAATTATGTCACTGATACAATCGGGTTGCCGACTCTTAACGACATCATCAAAGAACTTTCAAAACCAGGTCTTGACCCTCGTGAAAAATTCGAAGCCTTCTCATTCACTGAAGGTGTAAACGAAATTAAAGATCTTAAGGTTGGAATGAAGCTTCCCGGTATAGTTACCAATGTCACTCAGTTCGGTGCCTTCGTTGATATAGGTGTTCATCAGGATGGGCTTGTTCACATCAGCCAATTAGCTGATAAGTTCGTTAAGGACCCCAACGAAGTTGTAAAAGTAGCCCAAAAGGTTATGGTCAGAGTTACAGAAGTAGATATTCCGAGAAACCGCATAGCTTTAAGCATGCGCTCTGAACGCAAACAGGTCGAAAAGTGGTAAGTAAAAAACCGCTTCTCTTAAAAAGAGAAGCGGTTTTTTTGTAGTTACGAGGCTAAAGCCTCTTTTAGAGAAAAGAGCACAAGAGCGTAGAGCATAGAGTTTAGGGGATTGTTTTAGGTTTGCTACGTCTTCGGACTCAACTTTCTACTGCTTGGCAAAGTCTCAAAAATCCCCTTGGCTACTAACGCAGCCGTTCCCCTTTAAGAAAGGGGATATTTTGAAGACCCCCTCAGTCACTTCGTGACAGCTCCCACAGCTAAACTGGGGGAGCATCTTAAAGAACTGCCCCCAAAGCGAAGCTGTTGGGGGAAGTGGCACGCGTAAGCAAGACGACGACCAACAGGAGGTTGGGAGTGCATGCGAGCGCCAGGATGGCAAGCGAGTCGTAAAGGGGTCTTCTAAAATCAAGGAACTGTCTGCTCTTCCGCTCTATTATTACGCAAAGCTTCGCTTTGCTCCCCC
>JAFXRA010000166.1 GCA_017526725.1 Candidatus Rifleibacteriota bacterium | reverse complement strand
GAAGCACAGAACAAGAAGGCGGCAAAGGCATTACTGGCGAAGGTAATGTAACTATAGGCGAAAGCGGAAGCCCTATTATTCGCATCTATGATGCAGAAGAAGGCATTGAAAGCAAAACCAAGCTAACAATTGCCGGAGGCGATATAAAAGTTAATACTTGGGATGATGGTTTGAATGTCGGTGGCACAGGCACTGACCTTAATATCACTGGGGGAACAACATATATTTACGCTAAGGGTGATGGAATCGACTCAAATAAAAATATAACCATGACTGGCGGAACCCTTGTTGTTAATTCTGATTCATCAAATGACAATTCTGCTGTAGATTTAGACGGCACCTTAAATTATTCTGGCGGCACTCTAGTAGCTGCCGGGCCTTCTGGAATGGATAACAGCAAGCAGAATTCTGGTTCAGGAGTTTGTCTTACACTTAATGGGAATTTTACAAAAGGTCAATTAATCAATATTCAAGAAACAAATGGGAACGAAGTATTAACTTTTATTCCTGCTCAAAACTGCACTTCTGTTAAATTCGGCAGTTCTTCTTTAGTTTCTGGGAAAACCTATAACGTTTATCAAGGTGGTTCAACCACATCTTCTAACGCAAGCAACGGCATTTTCACAGGCGGTAAATATACCGCAGGAACTTTGTTAGGTTCTATAACTATTAGTTCTTCAAATGCTACACTTGGAACATCAGGTGGCCAGATGGGTGGTCAGCCTGGAGGCCAACCGGGTCAGATGGGCGAACCACCAAGTGGTCAGCCAGGCGGACAACAAGGCCAAATGGATGAACCTCCTAGCGGTGATCCTCCCAGTGGCGAACCCCCAAGCGGTCAACCCGGCCAGATGTGAAAAACTGATTATTGAGATTTCCAAAGAGGCATTATTATACTAGATAATAATGCCTCTTCTCTATATTTAAGTTAGATTTATTTCGTTGCCAAATAAATTGAAGCTCAAAAGCTAGTTTGGTATAATATTCATTAATCTAATAACAATACAAAAAAATGCCATTAAACCAAAAAATATCTAAAAAAAATTACTTCAACATAATCATATATCTGCTTGTAGCTTGTGTAATATCCCTGTTTTTCTTAGGGTATTTGCTTTTTAATGCAATTGATATGCAGGAAAAAGAAGTTTTTTCAATACTTGAAGATTCAGACTTACGTTATTTACGAGAAACAATAGGTAAAACCCGTTATTATATAAAAGATGGCTGTCTCTATGCTGGTGATATTTGCTTAGGTGATGGTACTAAGGAAAAAGCAAATCAGGATTTACTCAAGAATTACTCTGTAGTTACTGGCGCAAATTGTTTCATTTATATGCGATGTTCAGACGATGGATTAGGCTGGTATAAAGACTCTAGCAACATTATGGGTGGCTATAACGAAGGTCACTATATCTGTGTCTGTGATTCTATGGGGCAAAATTCCGAACAAACTTACATAGGAAGAAAGTTTTCCAAAGAAAGAGCAGATTTAATAGAAAAAGAAGGAGCTTTTTCTTTCCCTTATAATTATTTAAGTAATGGGCGAATTGTAAATAGGGTTATGAGAGCCCAAGCTATCATAGACTTAGCTACAAACAAAATAATTGCAATTGCAGCCGTTACCAGAACAATGAATAATGAACACATTGCCACAGAAAGATTGGGTATTCACATTGCTTTTGGAGTCTTGATAATTGTCATAATAATTGCGACTAGCCTTGTTGCGTTAGTTTCACTTCATACCAATAAACTTAGAAAAACAATTAAATATATATCTAAGATTGACAACGGCGTTTTCCCAAATGAACCGCTGAAGCTTTCAGACAAAGGTACATTAAAAGATGTCGAAGAAGCAGTAAACCGTATGGTTGATTCCCTGAAATACAACAAGAGAGTGTCAGAAGAACTAGAACTGGCTAAGGGAATTCAAACCAATATGATTCCTAAGGATTTTGATAAATACAATAATCGCAAAGAATTTTCTATTTACGGTGAAATGCATACCGCAAAAGAAGTCGGCGGCGATTTTTATGATTTTTTTATGTTGGATAATAAGCATCTGGTAACAGTAATTGCTGATGTTTCTGGCAAAGGTGTTCCTGCAGCAATGCTTATGGCTGTAGCCAAAACATTAATCAGAAGTTACGTTTTCATGGGTTTGAATATAGACGAAGTCTTCAATAAAACAAACAAACTTATTTGCGGAAACGACGAAACAAATATGTTTATTACCGCTTGTATTGGCGTTCTCAATTTGAAAACAGGTATTCTGAAATATGTGAATGCCGGGCATAATCATCCTCTTTTGTTTAATGACAACAGCATTGATTATGTTGATATGAAAACCGGTGTGGTTTTAGGAGTAATTGAAGATTACCAATATAAAATAGGGGAATTACAAATGAACCCCGGAGATAAGCTGTTGATGTATACAGACGGAGTTACAGAATGTAAAAATGATAAGTCTGAATTCTTTGGTGATATTAGATTTAAAGATTTTGTTAATAAAAACAACAACAATGAACCAAGAGTTTTGATTCAAGCTGCTTATGATGAATTAAAATCTTTTGCCAATGGAGCTGAACAGTCTGATGATATTACCTTATTGTGCGTTAAATATAAATAAAACCTAGGGCTTTAAACCCTAGTTTTTTTAATTACAATAGAGAATGAATGAACTTTTCCAATTCTGCCATGTCAGCAGTAGGTTCAAATCTAGCAACTACTTCACCACTACGATTTACTACAAACTTAGTGAAATTCCATTTAATATCTGACTTCTTGTCATAATCAGGGTCTTTTTCTTTAAACATCTTAATGAGAAGTTCTGAATACTTTCCTTATGGTAAACCTTCAAATTCTTTTTGCTGTATTAATAAGCATCTATAGATAACAGGCAACAATAGCATTAGAATTATTAATAAATCTTATCTATTATACTTATTTGAAACTTGATATAATAAATTTTATAATTTTATAGTTAGAATCTAATGATAGATATAAATAAGATTTATGGAAATAAAACAATTAAAAATTTTCCAAGCTATAGTTAAATACAATTCATTTACAGAAGCCGCTGAAGCCT
>JAFXRA010000165.1 GCA_017526725.1 Candidatus Rifleibacteriota bacterium | reverse complement strand
GAAGGAAATTTAGATGAAATGAGAGATTGTCGATGAGCGGCATTTAATATGACAGACATAAAAGACCTAACAGAGGCATAGACCAGAAAACGCTATATAGACTCTGATTTAAAAAGACTTGGCTGGGTTCTTTCAGGTCCTAAGGCTGATGTTCAGATGGAATATGCTGTTACTGATATGGCAGGTGTTGCTGGTCAAGCTGGTTTTGTAGATTATGTCTTATTTGGTGCAGATGGAAGACCCTTAGCGGTAATCGAAGCTAAAAAGGCCAGTAAAGACCCTAAAATAGGCAGAGAACAGGCTAAACTTTATGCAGATTGCCTAGAAAAGAAGTTTGGTCGCAGACCAGTAATGTTTACCACTAACGGTTTTGAAACATATTATTGGGATGATAAATCTGCTCCACCACGTAGGGTTAGCGGTCTTTTCAGTAAAAATGATTTAACAAAGCTGATTAACAGAAGAGAAGAAATAGCACGCAACAATGTTACGCTAAATCAGGTTCCCATTGATGAAAATATTACAGGTCGCTACTACCAGATGGAAGCGATTAGAGCTGTCTGCGATAATATTTCCAAAAATCATAGAAAAAGCCTTCTTGTTATGGCAACAGGAACAGGTAAGACGAGAACAGCTGCAAGTCTTACAGATGTTTTAAGCAGAGCTGGCTATGTTACCAACGTTTTGTTTCTAGCTGATAGAATCGCTTTGGTAGACCAAGCTAACGATGCATTTAAAGAACATCTTAAAGCAATGTCTTTGTGCAACCTTTGCAGAAATAAAGATGACAGGTCAGCTAGAGTAGTGTTTTCCACTTACCCTACAATTCTAAATGCCATAGATAAAGTAAAATCTGAAGATGGTAACCAGCTTTTTACCCCAGCTCATTTCGATTTAATCATTATAGACGAAAGCCATAGAAGTATTTTTAAGAAATACAAAGCAATATTCGAGTATTTTGATGCTCTTTTGGTAGGGCTTACAGCAACACCCAAAGACGATGTAGATCATAACACTTACGATTTCTTTGATTTACCTAATTATGCACCGACTTATGCCTATGATTATACAACTGCTGAAGCCAAAGACCATGTTTTAGTGCCTTATCACGTTATGAAAGTAACGACCAAATTCCAGCGTGAGGGTATTAAATACAAAGATTTGTCTCAAGAAGACAAAGAGCAGTTCGATGAAAAGTTTACTGAAGATGACCCCATTGTAGAAAGTGATATTGAGGGCAATAAATATATTGATTCTAACAAATTGAATAAATATGTGTTTAATACAAACACTGTTGATACTGTTCTTCAGAACCTGATGCAGAGCGGTATAAAAGTAAATGGCGACCAGATTGGCAAAACTATTATTTTTGCTCAGAGCACTAATCATGCCGATTTTATTGTTAAAAGATTTAATATTTTATATCCACAGTTTAATGGAAAATGCTGTAAAAGAGTTGTCTGTGCAGATAGTTACTCAAAGAGTCTGATAGACGAGTTTAAGATTGCTGACTCAGATTTCAGGATAGCTGTTTCTGTAGATATGATGGATACAGGCATAGATGTTCCTGAATGTGTAAATCTTATATTCTTCAAGGCTGTATTTTCAAAAACAAAATTCTGGCAGATGATTGGTCGCGGTACTAGAACCTGTAAGGGGTTACAATGCTTAGACGGTATAAACGGCGAATATACAGATAAAAGATACTTCTTGATATTTGACTATTGTCAGAATTTTGAATTTTTCAGTGAAAACCAGAATGGCTTTGAAATGTCAGGAACTATTTCCCTGACAGAAAGCATTTTCTGTAAAAGAACAAGACTGGCTGGTTATTTGCAGGAAGCTGAATTTGTTGGCGAAAAGTATCAGAATTGGCGCAAAGAGATTGTTGATGAATTGCATAAGCAGGTTTCCAATCTTAATCCTGAATTGTCTATTGTAAGACTGCAACGACAGTATGTTGAAAAATATAAGGTTGAAGATGCCTTTAAGCACTTGGCAGATGGCGATATTAAGGAACTATGCGAAAAATTGGCTTCACTGGTATTCTCTGATGATACAGATGAAATGGCTAAGCGTTTCGACAATCTTATATTCGGGCTTTGCACCTCATCGATGTTAAAAAATATTAGAGGTGTTACTCAAGGGAAAGGCCAGCTAATAGCGATAGCCAAAAGGTTGCGAAAGAAGTTTACTATTCCTCAAGTTGCTGCTAAAGCACAAATATTATCTGCCATAGCTGATGGAAGCTTTTTGAAAGAAGCTGGTATTTTGGATTATGAACAGTTGCGAAAAGAACTTCGTGATTTAATGAAGTTTCTTGAAACAGAAGGAAGAGAAGTTATAATTACTTCTCTAAAAGATGAGAATGTAGTTGTTAATAATAACTTAACTACAGCCCCAGCTTATAGTTTTGAAACCTATCGCCAGAAAGTTGAAAGCTATCTTAAAGACCACGCTGACAGTGGTGCAATACTTAAATTACGAACTAACGAGCCTCTTAACGATGATGATAGAAAAGAGATTGAAAATATCTTAGTTAATGAGCTTGGCTCTAAAGAAGACTATGACAACGCTTTTGAAGGCAAAGACTTTGGTCTGATGATAAGAGAAGTAGTTCATCTTGACCACGATGCAGCTATGAAGGCTTTTTCAGCCTTTATTAATGACCACAGCCTTAACCCACAGCAGATTGACCTTGTTAAAAAGGTTATAAGCCACATAGAGCTGAATGGTTATATGGATAGTCCAAAACT
>JAFXRA010000164.1 GCA_017526725.1 Candidatus Rifleibacteriota bacterium | reverse complement strand
ATAAATACTAAAGATGGAAAAGCAGTTTCTTCCAGCAGTCCTTTAATTGAAGGTTTTAAAACTGCTATTTATGCTCTTAAATTTGGCGGACAGTTACGAACAGGGAAAGACGGACAGTCTAATTCAGCTATAATTAAAGAAAATCAGCTTTCTCAAATTCCTCCAGTGCTTGTTTATATTGGTGATGGCAGTAAGCTTGATAAATACATGAATTATTTAACTATCGATGGATTTATCAATGATAAAGACATTACTAATAAATTTATGCCCAGTGATTTGGAAGATTATGAAAAAGCAAGAATAGGCGATTATAGTGGAAGTTTAGATTATTATGACGGTGCTACTGCTGAAGCTACTTTAAGATTGGCTTTATCTGTTATAGATAAAGATTCAGCTCATATTGTTACTAAGGTAGCTGGTCAGGATGAAGGTTTATATATTGTAGCAATTAGCTATCTGACTATTAACGAAAAAGAATATACTGTTGCTGTAGGTGCCCAGATGATTAGAGACAGCAAGGGAATTTTCTTAGAAGCAAAGATGTTTGAAGGCAAACATAATGATGTTAATTTCCGAAGCACAGATAATGAAAAGAGAAATATAAAAGTTATCGGAACTGCGAAAGTTGATTACGTAACAGAAGAAGATATTCCTGGAACAATAACAGTTAATGGCAAAACTATTACTTTCAACGCGGCTAATGACTAAGTAAGAAGCGTTTGCGGGTGTTATTGAATGACCCCTTTATAAATGGGTAAAAGATATTTGCTATAAAAAAAGGCTTGGAGAAATCCAAGCCTTTTTTGGTAACTCTGTGGTAGAATGCTATAGTTCCGCCCATTACGAAGTTACGATTCTTTCTATGAGGTATTAACTCAGGTAGATTTTCGTAATCCCCGTTAGAAATATAGCTTGCGTTTATATAAAGATTGTTGGAATAGTTGAATCTGAAACCAAGACTGAAACGGTCACCGTTAAAGTCATAAACGAATCTGAAGTTATCATTTATAGGTATCAAACCGCCAACAAGGAAGAAGAATTCATCTGCGTAGCCTCTACCTGTATTGTAGTTATAGTTGTATCCGCCGTATTTAGCTCTTCTGAACTTAGGTGGAGTAACATAACTATGTTTGTAGTCGCTGCAGCCGAAGTTACCGCCCACACCAACCCAGATTACTGGAACACCAGCAGCAACCCATGCAGAATGATAGCCTGAATTACAGTTGATGCTGCCGCCGAGAGTAACATTTCCATTTGCCTGATACTTAAGATTCAGGTAGAAAGGTTCTTCCAAATCGTAGTGGTCTTGATTGGCAAATGTTTTATCGAAGCCGATTTCCATGCCGTCAGCCACACCCCATGCTGCGCTGACATTAATGTCGAAATAGTCTTCGTCTGTATATCTTACATTATTTATGTTATAGAGTTCAAAGGTTTGAACCTGAACGCCAATAGCCGTTTTATCGGGTTCTAATACGCCTGGTGATGGAACCAAAGTAGCACCTGTTCCGCCGTGAAGAGCTAAGCCCTGTCTAGGTGTTCTTTGTTCAACTAAAAGAGGTCTGAGTTCTTTAGGAACACGAGTGTCAGGAGGAACGAGAAATCTTTCCCCATCCTTCTGAGGCTGATTGTTTCCTAATGGAATAAATTGATTTTGCTCGCTAGTAACATAGTAGGCATCTTCATTCTGGCTTCGATAATTATTTGAAGGTTCTTCGGGTAACACGTTGCTCTGCTTCTGTTCTTGCACAGCAGCCTTTCTTCGATTGCCTGACAGATAACCCTGATACTGGCTTAAATCTAATGCAAATCCGCTACCTACCGCACCAAGCAGCATGGCGGAAACTGCTAAAATTAATTTTTTCCTGATTTTCATGCTCGCAGTATCGACAGACTTCTAAAATATTTAAACCATATTTGAGAAATTTTTTATTGGAGTAGTTAGAATTGTTGGAATTGTTAGAGTAGTTGGAGTTGTTAGAGTTGTTAGAATTGTAGAAAGTTGTTGGAATTGCTAAATTTTAGAATAAAAAACTAAAAAAATATCTTTTCTTGACTTTGTTAAAATGCAAAACTATAATTGAAACAATTATTGCAATCGAAAATGGGTGTACATGATTCATATAGAAGACGTATTACAGCAAAACGGAACCGTTTCATTATCTAAGGCTGCTTTGTTATGCAGTATGATAGACAACGAGTTAGATGACGAACTAGTTGAACATCTTAAAAAGCACAACATATATGCTGTTATAACAAGAGCTGGCGGCTGCGGCGACAACCTTAAAGGCAAGATTCTCCGCAACACCTTTGGAGCAGCTGAAAATAGCGGTTTGTTAACAATCAACATGAAGAACCGCCATGTTATCACTTCTCTTGTTGAAGGAATTCTTGCTTCCTTTGACAGTTCCCTTATGAGTGTTTCTGGTGGCGGATTAAAAATTGGTCTAGCAGTTCGTGATAATGATATTGCTATGGGTATTTATGGAAGCATAGGGCTTCCAGGGTTAGATGTCGATCATGAGATATCGGCCTGCCGAATCCTCTATCATTGTCTGGAGGACTGATAAATGATCGGAATAGTTGTTGTTTCACATGGTTTGCTTTCTGAACAGCTGGTTGGAGCTGCTTCCCTTATTCTTGGCGAAGCAAAAGCTATAAAAGCTGTTACCTTTATGGCTCGTGAGTCTTTGGAAGATTTGCGAAAGAAAGCGAGTGAAGCAACAGACGAATTCAAAGAAGACGGTTGTCTGATTTTAACTGATATAATGGGCGGCAGCGCTACAAATGTCAGTATAGAAATTATGAAAAGCCGTAATGATGTTTATGTTGTTACAGGTGCGAATCTGCCGATGTTGTTGGAAGCTATTAACAGTCGAGAAGGCAATAGCTTGAAAGATTTGGCAAATCAGGTTTCTAACTCTGGCACTAGAAGCATCATAAATCTCAAAGATTATTTCGAAAAAAGAGCTAAAAGATAGTATGACAGATATTGCATTTTTAAGAATTGATGACAGACTTATTCATGGACAAGTCATTGTTGGATGGCTTCCAGAAATTAAGCCAGATAATCTTGTTGTCGTTAACGACAGCGTGGCTGAAGATGCAATGCGTCAGGATTTAATGTCTTTAAGCGTTCCGCCTGAAGTTGAATTAGAATTCTATTCAACTGCAGACATAACCGATGAAGATGTTAATGAAAGTTCTTTTATATTGGTTTCTTCTCCCAAAGATGCCTGGGAATGTCTGCAGAAGGGTATTAAACCTCAGCGTTTCAACGTTGGTGGTATGCATTCAAAGGATGGAAAAGAAGAAATATTCGAGGCATTACATGTTGATGATGAAGATCGGAAATACTTTGATTTAATCATCAAATCTGGTGTTGAACCTATTTTTCAACCAACTCCCCAAAATCAGCCCATGCCATTGGGTGATATTCTGTAAAGCGAGGGCAAAACATGGCTTCAATTACTTTCAGCAAAGTAGTGAAACAGTATGATGGCGTGAAAGAGCCTACCGTTAAAGGTATCGATCTCGACATCAAAGACAAAGAGTTTGTCGTTCTTGTTGGTGGTTCAGGATGTGGTAAAAGTACTAGTTTACGTATGATTGCCGGTCTTGAAGATATAACCAGCGGCGAAATCAAGATTGGTGATACAGTTGTAAACAATTTGCCACCAAAAGATCGTGATATTGCTATGGTTTTCCAGAACTATGCTCTTTATCCGCACATGACAGTCAGAGAAAATCTTTCTTTTGGTTTGAAGCTTCGCAAGCTTCCACAGGAAGAAATCGACAAACGTGTTGATGAAGCAGCAAAGATGCTTGAAATTTCTGAGTATCTCGACAGACTTCCAAAACAGTTATCTGGTGGTCAGAGACAGCGCGTTGCTCTTGGTAGAACAATTGTTCGTGAACCAAAAGTATTCCTTATGGACGAACCTCTTTCTAACCTTGATGCTAAATTGCGTGTTCAGATGCGTGCCGTAATTAAAAAACTGCATCAGCGCCTGAAAACAACCTTTGTTTATGTTACCCATGACCAGGTTGAAGCAATGACAATGGCTGATCGTATTGTTATTCTCCATCAGGGTATAATACAGCAATACGACGTTCCATCTGTTATTTATGAAAGACCAGCAAACGTATTTGTTGCACAGTTTATAGGTTCACCGCCAATGAACGTAATGGATGTCAAGAAGACCAATAAAGGT
>JAFXRA010000163.1 GCA_017526725.1 Candidatus Rifleibacteriota bacterium | reverse complement strand
GCATAAGCTCATCATAAGCTTTACGCAATTCGGCTGAGTTTTTTACAGATTTTAGATGATTAAGAACGCTCCAAGTATATTCCCAATCAAGGTCAGTTTCGTCAAAAGGTTTTATTAAAGAATCCCAGGTTGGTTCAGAATGTTCTTCAACATCTTTTAAAACATTTTCTGTTTTTGTGAAAACAGCTCTGACTGCAGGAACAAAATCTTCAGCCTTTATCTGATCGAATTTAGGTAATCCTTCTCTTTGCATTAATGGATTTGAGTGTGAATTCATGTCTTATCTTCCAATATTCTTATAAATGATATGCACAACAAATTTTTCGGTAACATTGTATAACAAGAGCGCATACAAAAACAATATATTTTTAGATATAAGATATAAGATATAAGATTGAAGATTGAAGAAAGGGAGAGGAGAGGAGAGAAGAGAAGTCTACACATTCCCTTCATAGACGTATTTTAATGAACGGCGAGCAACGTCAGCCATGTAATATACAGTCTGAACTGGTGTCGGTCTGGCATTTTTCATTTCACCAGCAGGGAAAAAGCGAGTTACATGCAAAACAATATCCTTGCTGATAGAAGCAAGAGTTTTTGCAAGCTCTTTCATTTCATCTTCATCATCATTGAAGCCTGGGACAATCAAAGTAGTAACTTCAACATGTGCGCTTTTATTAGATGTTTCTATTGTTTTAAGAACTGCCTCCAAATCTCCCCCAATTTTCTTATATTTCTTAGAATTAATACTTTTCAAATCAACATTTAAAGCATCAACAAATGGAATTACCTCTGCAAAAGCTTCTTCTGTAACCATTCCATTTGTGACTAGAACATTCTTCAAATCATGTTTATGTGCCAGTTCTGCAGTTTCTTTAACAAATTCAAGGCTAATCAGTGGTTCATTATATGTATAGGCAATTCCTATGTTGTCGCGAATCATCAAAGCCTTTTTAACAAGCTCTTCAGGGCTTATATAAATGCTATTGGTTTCGCCTCTAGAAATACTGTCGTTCTGGCACCAGGGGCAGCGCATACTGCAACCCCAGAAACCTGCTGACAGTATGTAACTTCCGGGCATAAAATGCTTCAGAGGCTTTTTTTCAATAGGGTCTATAGCAATAGAAGTGACTTGCCCGTAATTTAGGCTGACAATTTTGTCATCTTTTACAGCACGAGTCTTGCATATTCCGTGAAAATCATCTTTAAGGTCGCATTTATGCGGGCAATTATTACAAATCATTCGTGACGCTCCACAAGAAAACGTTCAATTTCATAGGCTTCGCCGCTTCTTATTCCTGCCTTTTGGCAAGCGATATCAAGCTGAAATTCAATTGTATCAACACCTTCCAGATTCGGCAACAACAAACCGCGTTTCATTTTGGTGCTGACTATAACCCCGTATTTTTTTACATCTAACTGCTCTTTTGTCGCTGGTTCTGGCGGATACAACACATCAACATCATAAACCAGGTCTGAAAGCTCAGATTCTTTAACCGCGTAAAATCTTGGATCCCTGGTTCCTGCCTGAATAGCCATGTTTATAATTTCATCAGCAATAGAATCCTGAGTTGGGTAGATTGTGCCTATACAGCCTCTTAAATCACCATGTTTTTTCAGGGAAACAAAGCAGCCAGCTTTACTATTGGTCATTTCTTCGGGCAGTTCTTTCTTTTCTTCTGCGGATAAAACAAGCTTTTTGCCGTTTTTAATGTAGTATTCCAAAGACTTTTTAGCCAGTCTTATATAATGGTCATGAATCTTGAAAGCACAGACAGCATAGCCAACCCCAAAGGGCCCTTCATAAGACATAAATTCGGATTCTACCTTATAGTTTTCTAAAGCGCCTGACATCATAATAAAGCCAGGCAGGCCACATTCTGCAGCACATTCAAGGAATCCTGCATCAAAACTTTGAAACGCCTTGAAATCACATTCTTTCATGGCTTCAGTTACTTTTTTGTCAAAAACAGGACCTTCTTTTGCGAAACCATAAGGGCCGTCTTCTTTTAATCTATGAGAGAGGTCACCACTTGCCAAAAATGTAATTTTTCTGCCTAGATGAGCGGCCGCACGTTCAATAATGCTGCCCATTTCCACCAAAGTAGCATCAGTTAGAAAACTTGGAGAGATTCTTAAGATTTTAAAATTCTTATAAACTTCATTAATAAAAGCCAAGGGAACAACAGAACCATGGTCAGGTCTTATACTGCCGCGTTCATCATAAACAGTAGGAATGCCTTTTTCCTTACAAAGCTGAATAACTTCTTTTGCTAGTTCAGTATCGTTTTCATAATCCAAAGCAACATCAGGAGCACCAAATTGAGCCAAATCGCCTTTCCAGCGGTTCCCGGCAGCAATATAAAAAGCGTCGCTGTAAACAATGGAATGAGGCGAAATCACCACTATCGTTTCTGGTGCATCTTCAGAAATCATTTTAGATGCTTTTCGATATGAGTCTAACGTAGCCTGTATTTCTTTTTCCCTACCCTTCCCTACTTCAGGTCTGGCAATAGGTGCGTGCGGCATAATATAAGCAGATAGCATGGCTTCTCTCCTATGTTTGTCGAGCAAACTAGTTTTGTAATATAAGAGTATTTTATAATGCTAATAAGCTTTGAGTCAAGAGAATAGAGCAACAGAGCAATAGAGCATAAGAGGATTGTTTTAGCAATCGAAAGTCTGTGCTATACAGTCAGTGTGAGACGCTTCGCTGTGGGACACTTCGTTGTGGAATTACTGGCTATGCCAGTGTAATTATTGTTTTTGGTAATTGTTGTTTTTATTGTTATTCTTTGGGTTATGATTGGTGTGATTGTTTAGAGCCTTACGGCTCTTGGTGTTATTGTTTATAAAGCTTTACGACTCGCTTGCCATCCTGGCGCTCGCTTGCACTTCGCACATCCTGTGCTCGTAAGCTATAAGCTCTAAGCCAGTCATAGGTGCTTTTTCTGGCTTGCAACTTGAAACTTAAGGCTTAAAGCTAACAATAAAAACAAGAGAGGCGATAGCCTCTAATTACCCAAAACCACAAAAACCGAAAAAACGCCTAAAACAGGCGTTTTTTCAGCCAAGCTTTGCTTGGCTCTGTGGCTCTACGCCCTCACATTCTTATAAAGGTTGGCTTCGTCGAGGTTTTCAAGAGCAGACACAATTCTTAATTCAGCATCTGGAACAGACAAATTTTCTGACAACTGCTGCAAAGCTGTTTTATACTCTCTTCTCTGGTTTTTATCCTCGTATGGGCATTTTCTTTCTGACGTTGGAAGTTCAAATTCCTTATGCAAAGCAATTATTCGTTTTTCAGTAAGATAAATCATGGGTCTGATAATCTTAACTTTTGAGTCGGGAATTTCGACTACCGGGCAAAAACTGCCCAGCTTTTTATTGATAAGCATATTCATCATAAGAGTTTCTGCGGCATCTGTAGCATGATGTCCAAAAGCTAAGGCTGAAATGTTTTCTCTATCGCAAATTTCACGCATAGCCCCTCTTTTTAATCTAGCACAGGCTGAGCATATTGACTTTGGCGGCAAATCGTCAGGTCTTTGAAGATTTTGAGTGAACAACTGGATATTTAAGTCTTTGCAGAGCTGTTCTAATAACTGTCCGTCATGGTTTCCAAAAGTGTTTATATGAACGGCAGAAAGTTCAAAATCAAGATGAGAATAGCGCTTAAGCCAAGCCAACAGATAAAGCAAAGTTATGCTGTCTTTACCTCCAGAAAGACCTACAGCGACTTTCTGACCGCTGCTATCATATTATAATTTTTTATTGCTCTTAAAACAGGCTTTGCAAAAGCCTTAGAATACTTTTTAGAAAATTTCAGCGCTTTCATAAGCTTATTCTATCACATAACCAATTTTTGTTTCAATTCGGACAGTAAGACACGAGAGCTCAAATAAGATAGAAGATAAAAGATGGAAGATGGAAGAGAAGAAGTGTTACGCTGAGCTGTGGAACACAGCGTTTGAGACAGCGATTGACATCGCCTGGGGGATATTGTTAGAATAGTTGGAATTGTTAGAGTTGTTCAAAGAATTCGAATTGTTCTAGGTTCAAACGGTTCTATAAGTCTACACATTTGTCATAAAAAGTATAGCGTATGGGCTTTAGCCCTGAAAGCTATACGTTTATGACAATGGGTAGACTACAATATGTTGTGTAGATTACCACACCTACGCCTCGCCCTTTACAGGACAAG
>JAFXRA010000162.1 GCA_017526725.1 Candidatus Rifleibacteriota bacterium | reverse complement strand
TCACTTTATAAGCCTTATAATTTAAGCATAAAAAAAGATTCAATGTAATTTATACATTGAATCTTTTTTTATCTATTTAAAGTCTTAAGCTATCTGACCTTCAACCTTATAAACAATCTGATAAGGTTCTTTGTTTTCAACACAGCGTTCATGTATGATTACCTTTGCAACAGAGTTGTCTGAAGGAATTTCATACATCAGATCAAGCATAAGTTCTTCAATAATTCGTCTTAAGCCGCGAGCGCCGGTATTCTGTTCAATAGCTTTCTTGGCTATGGCAGAGAGAGCCTTAGGAGTAATTTCCAGGTCTACTCCTTCCATCTTCATCAACCTTGCATACTGTTTAACCAAAGCATCTTTTGGTTCAGTAAGAATCTTAACAAGGTCTGCTTCACGAAGGTTATCAAAAGTAGCAAGAACAGGAACACGACCAATAAATTCTGGTATCAAACCAAAGCGAAGCAAATCGCCTGGCATAATATCCTTTAAGAGATCGCCAACCTTTCTTTCGCTTTTAAGAACAGGAGTTGAGCCGAAGCCCATAGTCTTTTTAGCAGTTCTAGCTTCTATAATCTTTTCTACACCTTCAAAAGCACCACCTAGTAAGAAAAGAATATTCTTAGTATTTAACTGGATATATTCCTGATGAGGATGTTTACGTCCACCCTGAGGCGGAACCTGAGCTATCTTGCCTTCAAGAAGTTTAAGCAGTGCCTGCTGAACCCCTTCACCTGAAACATCACGCGTAATAGAGACATTTTCGCTCTTACGGGCTATCTTATCTATTTCGTCAATATATACGATACCTCGTTCGGCCTTTTGAACATCATAATCAGCTGCTCGAAGCAAATTCAACAAAATACTTTCAACGTCATCGCCTACGTATCCAGCCTCTGTAAGAGTGGTTGCGTCAGCAATACAGAAAGGAACATTTAAAAGTTTTGCTAAACTCTGTGCAAGATGAGTCTTACCAGAACCAGTAGGCCCGATAAGCAGAACATTTGATTTCTGCACTTCGACATCATCTTTGTGTTCGTCACCAAGCGCTAATCTCTTGTAATGATTGTAAACGGCAACAGAAAGAATCTTCTTGGCTCTTTCCTGACCAACAACATACTGGTCAAGAACCTTGACGATATCTTTAGGTTTTAGTGTATTCTGCATTGCTTGAGGACTATCATCGTCTAGTTCCTCAAGAATAATGTCATTGCACAAACCTATACATTCATCACAAATGTATACATCAGGTCCGGCAATAAGCTTGCGGACCTGGTCTTGTCCTTTTCCGCAGAAGGAACAGTGAAATTGCGGGGTCTTAGAAAGCATGCTTACTCCTCAGTCGGTTTTGCTACATTCCGCTGAACAACTTCATCTATAAGACCATAATCTTTGGCTTCCTTTGCAGACATAAAGAAGTCACGGTCAGTGTCCTTCTTAATCTGTTTCAAAGGCTGCCCTGTATGTGCGGCCAGGATGTTGTTCAACGAATCTTTCATTCGCAGAATTTCCTGAGCCTGAATTTCGATATCACTAGCCTGTCCTTGTGCGCCGCCTAATGGTTGATGAATCATAATTCTAGAATTAGGCAATGCGTAGCGTTTACCTTTTGCGCCGGCAGCCAGCAGGAAAGCACCCATACTAGCAGCTTGACCGATGCAGATTGTGCTTACATCAGGTTTAATGTACTGCATAGTATCGTATATAGCCATACCAGCTGTTACGACACCTCCCGGACTGTTGATGTAAATAGAGATATCTTTTTCAGGATCTTCGGATTCCAAAAATAGAAGCTGAGCTACAACAACATCGGCTACACCGTCATCTATACCGCCGCCCAAAAAGATAATTCTATCTTTTAACAGACGTGAATAGATGTCGAAAGCGCGTTCCCCACGGCTACTTTGTTCAATAACTATAGGAACCATTGTCACGCTTCATCTTCCTCCTTGTTTTCGTCAGCTTCTTTTACCATATCGTATTTTACTTCATTATTTTTTAGTATAAAGTCACGAATTTTTTGACTTCTTAAAGAAAATTTTACATTTTCTTCGCCGTCGTTCTGAGCGAGGGTTTCAAGAAGCTTTTCGACTGGCATGTTGTATTCTTTAGCGCGTTTTTCAATTTCTTCGCGATAATCAGCATCAGTTACTTCGATATTTTCTCTTTCACCAATAGTATCAATGATGAGCATCATCTTAGTCTGGCGGAGAGCTCTTTCTCTGAAGCTTTCACGGAATTCATTAACATCTTTGCCAGAATTGCGGAGATAATCCTGGATAGTGGTGCCGAACTGTCTCCAGCGGCGGTCTAATCCCTGAATAAAGAAATCGATAGTGCTCTGAATCATAGCTTCAGGAACATCGAACTTGTATTCTTCAATGATTTTGCTGAGAATATCATCGAAAGCTCTTTCTTCTGCATCGAATTTAGAGCGTTCTTCCAAGTCTTCTCTGATGCGAACTTTCAAAGCTTCAACATCTTTGTAATCACCAAGTCTCTGAGCAAATTCATCATTCAATTCAGGAAGTGTTGGTCTTGAAATACGAGTTAAAGTAATCTTATATTCTAAGGTCTTGCCGTAATACTTAGAATCTTTCTGGCTTTCATCTTCGTTCTTGCGCTGAGTTGTTCTGCTTTCGCCGATTTTCATACCTTCGCAGAATGAGAAGAGTTTGTCATCTTTAAGAAGCTTGTGAGTCATCTTGTCATCAGAAAGTTCTTCGTCAACTTCGCCATCGCAGGAAACTTCAAGCTTGGCTGAGAAGTAATCGCCAACGGTCAATTCGCCGTCTTCAATAGCTTCAGTCTTGCTCTGCTGTTCACGAACCTGTTCGATAACCTTATCGACGCTTTCTTCATCAACGATTTCGCGCTGAACCTGAGTAGACATACCCTTATAATTAAATTCGCCAAGTTTTGGTCTTACTTCAAACTGAATTTTGAAAGTATAGGGTTCGTTTTCTTTAAGATGAGATTCAACCAATTCAAAACGACCAACAGGCTGAAGTTTATTATCTTTGATAGCCTGAGCATAAACATCCTGAATCAATTCTTCTTCAATCTGAGCCTTAACATATTCTTGACCCATAGCTGCAGCAATAACATTTCTCGGGGCCTTGCCCTGTCTGAAACCAGGTATTCTTATCTGGCGTGCTGCACGAGTAAAGAAGCTCTTATAAGCTGCGTTAACTTTTTCTTTTTCGACTTCAACTGTTAAAGCAACTTTGTTGGCTTCCAGTTCCTGAACTTGTGTATTTAACATTTATAAAACTCCTTTTGGAGAAAATTTACCAATACAACAACAGCACTCTGAATGCGTTTTTGCCCAATCTAAGGCAAAAGTACAGTCAGAGCCTATTAAGTTGAGTAAATATTATAAAGAACTTACCGCTAAAAGTAAAGAGATGTACAAATAATATTGTACAAAATTATTATTTTTCTTTAGCTTCTTAAAAAATTATTGAAAAATAGATTTAACTGTGTTATATATAAACACACAGTCGGTGACGACCTCGTGTGTCATTGATTAGCGAGGATGGCGGAACTGGTAGACGCGCTAGACTTAGGATCTAGTGTTTCGCGACGTGCGGGTTCAAGTCCCGCTCTTCGCATTTAATATATACTCTGCGGGATTAACTCAATTGGTAGAGTGTCACCCTTCCAAGGTGAAGGTTGCGGGTTCGAGTCCCGTATCCCGCTCCGAACAAAAATAGCTTATTGGAAACAATAAGCTATTTTATTTTTAGAACAATTAAAGAATTTAATTTAATATCTGATTTTGGAAACAACAATGACAACATTTTATATAAAATCACTGGGATGCAAAGTCAGCCAGTATGACGGAGAAAGAATAACTGAAAAACTGAAAGAATACGGTTTAACCGAAAACGAAAACTACCCTGATTTGTTTATATTAAATGGGTGCTCCGTTACAGGCCGTGCCTCTCAGAAAGCCAGACAGATAATCAGAGCTGTCAGACGCAAGAAAGCAGATTGCAAAATAGTTCTAGCAGGCTGCGAAGCAAGGCTGATTTTAAAACAAAACGAAACAATTCCTGAAGTAGACTGGCTTCTTCCCTATAACGATATTGATTCTATAAACAAAATGATGTCGGCACTTTCCCTCGACATAAAATCTGACACCCCAAGTGCTGAACGGCAGATTAATCACACAGAAATGACTAGAGCCTATTTGAAGGTTCAGGATGGCTGCAGCCAGTTTTGTTCTTACTGTATTGTTGCACATCTTCGCGGCAAGGAATGGTCGAGACCTATTGACGACGCCATCGAAGAAGCAAAAGAACTTATTGCTGAAGGTCACAAAGAAATAGTTCTTACCGGAATACATGTCGGTCACTACAAACCCTCGCTGGTTCCTCTCTTAAAGGAACTTGAAAAACTAGAAGGTCTTGAACGCATCAGACTGAGCTCTATTGAATCAGTAGAAGTTAAAGATGAACTGATAGAATGGGCTGCAAATTCCCCTAAGGCCTGCCATCATTTTCATCTGCCGCTGCAGTCAGGCTGCGACAAGATTTTAAAAGCCATGCACCGCCCTTATTTAACTAAGGATTTTAAAGCAGTAGTTGACCATATAAGGGAAACAATGCCAGAAGCAGCAATTACAACTGACTTGATTGTGGGTTTTCCTGGCGAAACAGAAGAAGATTTCCAGGAAACCTTAAATTTCTTAGATAAAATCAAGTTTTCAAGATTTCACATTTTCAGATATTCAAAACGCGACGGCACACCTGCTGCAGTAATGCCGAATCAGATAAGCAACGAAGTCAAGATTGCACGTTCCGACAGAGTTGAAGCGGTCTGGCACAAATATGCCCATGACTTTGCGAAACATTTTGAAGAGCATAAAGTAGAAGTGCTTTGGGAAACCTTGGAAGACGGCTGGCTAAAAGGCTACTCAAAAGAATATGTTCCCTGTAAAATGAAGTCTGACGATGAATCCTTAAGAAACAAGCTCATGGAAGTTTCCGGCATTAAAGCAGAAAACAGCGAGCTAATTGTTGAATTAAAACCATAAGACGACTTTACTACGAATAAAGTAAAAAATGGATTATATATCTTACTATAAATCACCATTAGGGAATATTTTATTAGCCAGTGACGGCATATTTCTAACAGGGTTATGGTTTGAAAAACAAAAATTTTATGCAGAAACTCTGTCTAATTCTTATGAAAAAAAGACTCTTCCTATTTTTGAAGAAACCTTTAATTGGTTAAATATTTATTTCTGCGGAAAAGAACCAGATTATACTCCCAAAATAAAAATTAAAACTACAGAATTTAGAAAGAAAGTATGGAAAATACTCCTTAATATTCCTTATGGCAAAACCATGACCTACAAAGAAATAGCAGAGATTATAGCAAAAGAAAACAATTGTTCAAAAATGTCGGCACAGGCAATTGGTGGTGCGATAGGCCATAACCCTATTTCTATAATAATACCTTGTCACAGAGTTATAGGAACTAACGGAAGTTTAACTGGTTATGCCGGCGGAATAGATAAAAAATCATTCCTACTGTCGTTAGAGAAAGCACAATTATTTATTTAGTTTTTCTAATTCACTGCAAAGATATTCATATCTCTGTTTTTTGTTTTCATCAGCAAAATGCTGTTCTCTGAACTGTTCAGGATTGTTTTCGTAGCTCAGCTTTTCATCGCCGAACTGTTCGCTTGTCAGATCAAAAACAGAGTTGCCGACAACATTATAGCAATGATAACTTCCGTCTGGTCTTAAAATGCCATATACTTTGCCGCCAAAAATATCTTGGACCAAAAATGAGGTAATAGAGCACTGTCCCAAAGTTTTATTTTCTTTGCTCCAGTCTTTTCTCAATCTAGGACCGCAGGAATATTCGCACCAGATATTTGAAAGAGCATCATAAAGGTCACGAGGATTTTCAATTCCTTTATATTCATTATTTATAGGATGACAATCGGCTTTTTCCCAACCATAAAACTTATAAGTCATTTGCTTTTTTCCTATTTATATAGTTTTGCTGACAAAGATACGTCAACACTTAGTATTTTAACAACATTTCTATTATTTTTCCAATGTTTTGAAAAATTGCGATTTGCTTTGCTAGTGGCAATCTATATACCCTTTTGTAGTCTACCCATTGTCATAACCGTATAGCTTTCAGGGCTAAAGCCCATTCGCTATAATATCGCCAAGCGAAACTTGGGAGTGTGTTACGCTTCGCTGTGGGACACTTCGTTGTGGGACGTTTCACTGTGGAAATTGAATAATGAAGGTTCTAATTGTTCAAGTTGTTCAAATTGTTGAAACTAAGGTTAGTTTGTAAAACAGAGCTAAACAATTCGAACCATTTGAACCTTGAACTATTCGAACTTTTCGAACGATTTTAACAACTACCACGTGCAGCGTCAGCTGCCGTTTCACAGATTGCGTAAGCAATCGTCCCACAGAGGCCTTAGCCTCGTCCCACTTTTCATTTCTCTATTCCTTCAAAAGCGGACAGTTTGCTTGCTCTGCACAGCCTCCTAACGAACATTTCTAAAAAGTATATAAATATGTTAATATACTTTTATAACAATCAAAGGAGCGAGAAATGAAAGTAGTTATTATTGGCGGCGGTGCTTGTGGTGCTAGTTGCGCAACCAGATTAAGACGTTTGGATGAAAAAGCTGAAATTCGTATTTTGGAAAAAACCAACGAAGTTTCAATAGCCAATTGTGGGCTTCCATATTACTGTTCTGGCGTAATTGCAGAAAGAGACAGAATTCTTGTTTCGAATGCAAAAAAATTCAAAGATAATTTTAATATTGAAGTCTGCTTAAATACAGAAGTTACAGAAATAAACCGCAAAGAAAAATACGTTGTCACTAATAATAATGAAAAAATATTTTTTGATAAACTGGTTTTAACTCAGGGCGCGAACCCGATTAAGCCACCATTAGAAGGCATTAATAACCCCAATATTTTTACTTTGAGAAATCTTGCAGATGCCGACAACATCAAAGCTTACATAAAAAACAATAACGTTAAGAATGCGGTTGTAATAGGCGGCGGCTTTATCGGCATAGAAATGGCTGAAAACCTCGCTCATATGGGCATAAATACTAAAGTTATAGAAATGGCAAATCAGATATTAACTCCTGTTGATTCTGAAATAGCAGCTTTTGCCCAGAATGAATTGAGAGCAAACAAAGTTGAACTCTTTATTGCTGATGGAGTGAAAGGCTTTACAGACAAAGAAGTATTGCTTAATTCCGGCAACAAAGTTCCCTACGAAATTGCTATTTTGGCTATAGGTGTAAGACCTGAAATTACTCTTGCCAAGAATTGCGGACTTGAAACAAATCGTGGAATCAAAGTAAACGACAACCTGCAAACCTCTGATGAAAACATCTATGCTGGCGGCGACAGCATTGAAATAAAGAATTTTGTCGACAACTCTGTTGGTCTGATTCCATTGGCCGGCCCCGCTAACCGCCAGGGAAGAATAATAGCCGACAACATTTGCGGTATAAATTCTCAATATAAAAAGTCTCAAGGAACCTCTGTATTAAAAGTTTTCGATTATACCGTTGCCTGCGTTGGCTATAACGAAAAAATTCTTCAAAAGCTTGGAATGCCCTATAAAAAGGTTCTGACATTCGGTAACTCTCATGCTGGCTATTACCCCAACTCCACTCAGGTTTTCTTCAAACTTCTCTTCAATAATGAAGGAAAGATTTTCGGTGCTCAGGCAGTGGGCCAAGATGGAGTAGAAAAGCGTATTGATGTCATTTCATCTATAATGAGAAATGATGGAGACATTCAAGACTTGTTAGACAGCGAACTCTGCTATGCCCCACCATTCTCTTCAGCCAAAGACCCGGTGAATGTTTTGGGGATGTGTGCTGACAATGTATTAAGAGGTTTTATTAAGCCTGCTTTTTATGAAGATTTAAAAGACTCTTATGTAATTGATGTAAGACCAGCTAATATTTTCGCTGTTAAAACAATAGAAGGAGCTGTCAATATTCCTGTTGAAGAATTAAGAAACAGAATAAACGAAGTTCCTAAAGACAAAAAAGTTGTTCTACTCTGCAATACAGGTTATACAAGCTATGTTGCATCAAGAATTCTTATTCAGAATGGATATGATAATGTTTACTCGTTCATGGGTGGAATAAAGCTCTATAAAGAAATAGAAAAGAACAACAATTACAAAGTGTCAGAAAATCAGCCTGTCCAGCCTCAGCAAGCTATAACATCAGCAGGAACACCAAATAATGTTGCCGTAAATATTGATGCCTGCGGTTTGCAGTGCCCTGGGCCAATAATGAAAGTAGCTGAAAACATAGCTAAAATAAAAGATGGAGAAATGCTAAAAGTTACTTCAACAGATAAAGGTTTCTATGCAGACATCGAAGCCTGGTGTAGAACAACAGGCAACAGTCTCGTCAACCTTGAAAAAGATAAGCAGATTATTTCCGCAACAATAAAAAAAGGTAATAAATCTGCAGCGTCAAAGACAGATAATAAGAATGCTCAAACCATCGTAGTTTTCTCAGGTGATTTAGATAAAGCGATGGCAGCTTTCATAATAGCTAATGGGGCAAGAGCAGCAGGGAAAGAAGTAACACTGTTCTTTACATTCTGGGGCTTAAATATTTTAAGAAAAGACAACGTGTCAGTTAAAAAAGAAAATGTCGTCGATAAGATGTTTGGAATGCTCATGCCCAAAGGTGCCGACAAGCTTACTCTTTCCAAGATGAACATGGGCGGCTTAGGATCAATGATGATGAGAAGAGTAATGAAAAACAAAAATGTCTCTTCTTTAAAAGAACTTATTGAAGACGCTCAAAAAAGCGGCATCAAGTTCATCGCCTGTCAGATGAGCATGGATGTTATGGGCTTAACCAAAGAAGAACTAATAGATGGAATCGAAATCGGCGGAGTTGCCAGTTACATTGACGCCAGCAACAACGCCAATTCCAATCTGTTCATTTAAATGCAAATAAGAAAAACAACAGAAAAAGATATTCAATCGGTTATGCTAATCTTTGGTAAAGCCAGAGAAATAATGCGTAAAAGTGGCAATTTCAAGCAGTGGCCGATTGGATATCCTTCTGAAAAAGCTGTTATTGCTGATATTAAAAACAATAACAGCTATGTTATTGAAAACGAAAAAAATACAATTGTTGCAACTTTTGCTTTTATAATAGGTCCTGACCCAACATATAGCTATATTGAAGGCGGGAATTGGTTAAACAACGAAACCTATGGCACAATACACCGAATTGCCAGCAGCGGTGAATGTAAAGGAATAATGAGCTTAGTTTTAGATTACTGCTCTAAATTTGTTTCCAACATAAGAATTGATACCCATGAAGACAATTCTATAATGCGTCATTTGTTAGCTAGGAACGGCTTCAAACATTGCGGCACAATCTATTTATTAGACGGAAACCCAAGGTTAGCTTTTCAGAAAGTTATATTTTAAACTCCTTGCCGAGAGCCCCCCACCACCAATCACACCGAAATAAGTAAAAAATAATTTAAGGGCATAGGGAGAAGAGAAAGAAACGGATAATTACAGACTTACGATTACTAAAACAATTCCCTTTCTCCCTCATCCATACACCCAAAACCCTCACAGAAAAAATCAAAAAAATATGCTAGATTCAAGAACTATGATATAGTAGATAAACATTGTTGCAACCCGAGAGACTACTTATGCTAAAAAAATATATTTTTTTGATATTTTCTGTGGCGGCGATAGCCGCATTCCTTGGCTGTCATGCAGGCGGCGAAGCACCTTACGTAAATAGAGAACCTGACTTTACCCCAGTTATTGTTGAAGGTTTGCCTAAGATTACAGTCAAAGGCGAAACCAATCTGCCAGGTCACTTCTTTATTTCTTTCCCATTCACAAAAAACCTTATTATGATGGACGGCAAAGGTAATATAATATGGTCTAAGCATGAACCAGTCCCCTCTACACTTGCTGTTAGCGGCTTATGGGATTTCAAGAAACATATAATCGGTGGGCAGACTTATTATAGCTATCACGACAGAAAAGCTGAATTCGATAATTTCGGTTTGCCAGGCTTCGGGCCTGGTGAACGTGTAATATTAGATTCAAAATTCGACGAAATCAAGCGTATAACTTTCGAACAGTCTGAAGCTACCGAAAAAGGCCACCCACTTGATGGTCACGATTTTATTATGATTGACTTGAATCATTATATTTTATCTGGCTACATCAAAAAGAAAGTTACTAATGTTCCCAATATAGCACAAAGTTCCGTTGTTTATTCCTATTTGCAGGAAGTTCAAAACGGTGCAGTCATTTGGGACTGGAAAAGCATAGATTACCCCGAATTATATGAATTGTCAGTAACCGATGCCGAAGCTAACACAAATGATTTTGCAAATACTTTTACAGATTCACCTGATTATGTTCATTTTAATTCAATGCGTATAAATGATGATGGAAACCTGGTTTGCTCTTTCCGTCACCTCAATTCTATAATTTGTTTAGACCGTCATAAAAGCACTAATCAGATTTTGTGGAAGCTTTCTGGAAATGCTGATGAATTCCATTTAGCAGAAAACGAAAAAACATCATGTCAGCATTATGCGGTGATCGATAATGATTCTATAAGCGTATTTGACAATGGAAACAAACTTGGCCAATCTCATATACGTTCTTATAAGCTTAATACTGGGAATAAGACAGCACAAGTTAAGACTTTAACGGTTCCTGGCAAGTTTTCGTCAGCCTGTGGTTCAGCTCAGCGTATTACAGGCGAAACCTACGAATTGGCTGGGGAAAGACTGAAAACGATGCTGTTTGTATGTCTGTATATGACTTTTCCACTAATAAAGAGCTTATGTCTCTGACGTTGGAAATGCCTCAGAACTTTACTTACAGATGTGTTTATTATGAATAAGATGGTTTTTATTGTAGTTGGTAGTTATTGTTTTTATTGTTAGATTTAAGACCAAAAATTGAGATACAAGACCAAAGATGGAGACATAAGAATTCTTATATCTTATATCTTTAATTACAATAACTACCAAAAATAATAATTACTAAGAATAATATGCCCTGTTGGTAATTATTGTTTTTGTTGCTGAATTACCAAGTTTATAACAAATACATTATTGATAATGATTATAAAGGAACCTAAAGTTAGTCGTAATAATAATATTTAACAAGAATTAAATATAATAACTAGAACACTAGATTTAGCTAGAACAATCCTCTTATCTCTTAATAAATATTGAGTCAATACGATTATATTACTTCAAACTTAGTTCTGTTTTTACTTAAGTTTGAAATAACTAATTTTTATACAATTATCAAGTTTTTTATACCAATTAAACAAATAATTATAACCCAAAACCTATCCTTTAAACTTTCTCTGAAAATTATAATCCACGCTCTCCTTGCGGAGAGCGACAGAAATTTATCCTATTGTCTTGCAACTTGTCTTTTGAGCCAGTTCAGTTTACGTTTCTCATTTTTTCTTGGTGTATTCAGAAACTGCGTTATCATTATCAAAAAGATAAAGTGTATTTCCGTCTGATTCTATATGAGCAGAAATGCCGTTATTACCGTTTGTGTCGGTTAGATAAAGCCTGTTTCCTGTGACTGAATATTTAAAGGTTGTAACTTCTGGAGCGTCATCGGTACAAAACCATTCATAAGGTTTTACGTTTTCTGGATTATTGGTGGCCCCCGAAGTTATTTCCATCTCACAACTAGTGTCAACTACTTTTCCATCACTCTTGAATTGCATTTTATTTATATATCCATTTGTAGGGCTCTTGTTTACTTTGATTAATTCAGAATAATTTTCTGGATTTGATTCTTTAGAATGTTCCCAAGTTCCAACCAACATTGTTTTTGTAACTTCATTATCAAAATAAACACAGGCTTCTTTTGGTTTGTTTCCTGAAGAAGAGCCTCCACCTCCACAACCAACCAATAAAACACAAGATGCCAAAAATAAAAATAATAGTTTTTTCATTTCTCGTTTCTCCAAATAATTAAAATAATAAACATTACTGTCTTTAAACAGTTTTTTATAAATTTTTTCTCAACAAAAACTATTTGTTACCTTCCTTTTAAGGATAGCATTAATAGTGAGAAAATTCAAAAATATAATAATTTACTAAAAAAATAAAAAAGTGCGAACCATTTAGGTAATTTATGTGTGCTTTAAGTTCGCTCTAAAAAAGCATAAAAATAATAAATGAAAATATCTTTCTAGAATGATGTAGTAGGTTTGAGATTATATTTCATTTTAAAAGGTCTTCCATCATCTCATCTACATCAGAATAAGTCTTTCCTAATTCAGGGTTTTCTTTCATTAATTTTATTTCATTAATAGCTTCTAAGGTTTCATCATTAGGTATTTCTCTTCTAATCATAAATGGAATACCCTTTTCTTTAATTGCTTGTCTTAAAAAGAGATTTGTTGCACTACTAATAGTAAGTCCTAGAGTTGCAAAAAGCTCTTCAGCCTGTTGCTTTAAATCTGAATCAATTTTTATAGAGTAATCTATTATAGCCATAACTACCTTTAAAATTCATTATAACATAGTTAAAATTATTATTTCCAAGATATTTGAAGTTGTTTTTTATTAATTGCACAATAGGTCTCTTTCACTAAATGATACATAATCAACTCTTTCCATAGAATAATTAAAAATTACAAATCAGACACTCGCCAAACATTTTGTTTATATTGTTTATTATGTTATACTTATTTATTCACAATAGTTACAGTTGAGGTGCTCATCGTGGAAAAATCACAATTGTCTGAATCAGATATTAGACGACTCTATATTGATAAAGCATTAGAAGCCAAGTGGGATAAAAATAAAATAGCAACAGAAGTTTCTATTACAGATGGGCGTATAAACCTCAAAGGCAATTTTGTTACCAGAGAAAAACCTAAACGTGCAGATTATATTTTATATCTAAGCGATAATAATCCAATAGCTGTTGTTGAAGCAAAAGACAACAATCATCCTGCTTCATATGGGCTTCAACAGGCTATGACCTATGCAAAAATGCTAGATGTTCCATTCGCCTATAGCTCAAATGGTGATTCATTTTGGGAACATGACTTCTTTGAAGGTACAGAAAGAGAAATAAAGTTAGAAGATTTCCCTACTGAAAGCGAATTGATTGCTCGTTTTGAACGAGAATCCAATAATGGTAAAGGCTTGACTCAACAACAAAAGTTCATTATGAATCAGCCTTATTGTTCAGGGAATAATATTTATGCACCTCGATACTATCAGCGTATAGCAATTAACCGAACATTAGATGCTATAGCATTGGGTCAGGAAAGAATTCTTCTTGCTATGGCTACTGGAACAGGCAAAACCTATATGGCTTTCCAGATTGTCTACCGTTTGTTACAAAGCGGTTTAAAGCACAAAATCCTTTATCTTGCCGACCGCAATTATTTAGTTGATCAGTCAATTCAGCAAGAT
>JAFXRA010000161.1 GCA_017526725.1 Candidatus Rifleibacteriota bacterium | reverse complement strand
TTGAGGTTTCACTCTGGTTCGGTCACCCCTCCTGCCTGTCTTCGACAGGCTTCCTCAGCGACTCGCTGACCTCCTGTCGCTCGCTTGCACGCCAACCTCCTGTTGGCAGCCCTCAAGTGGAGGCTTTAGGACAACACTTCCAATCCTTCCGACTCTTCCGCCCCTTCTAACAATTACAACAGCGAAGCGTAACACTTGAAGATATTTGACTGTTGCTGTAAACTGAAAACAGATAAATAATTTGAGATTATAGAAATAGGGAAGTTCATCATGGCTGCAACTAAGAAATCAACTACATCAAAACCACAAAAGACTACAACTACTACCGTTACTACAATAACTAAAACAACTACCACTGGCGGAACCAAGAAAAAATCCAACAACGAATTTTCCTGGAGCAGATTATTTGGTCTAACAGGTTTAAAACAGAAAATATCGAGAAAAACAGGGGTTCCTTTTTCCAAAGCTGGCCGTGATAGAAAAATTGGAGCCATGATTACAAAAGGAATTACAAACCTTTTCAAAAAAGGCTCAGATAAAGGCGAAGGCAAAACAGGCTGTGTAGTCTATTTCTTTATACCTATTATCTTAGGCGCAGGTATTTATTATCTTTTCTGATTAATTTTGAATTTCCCCAGTCTCCCTTTACGACTCGCTTACCATCCGTGGAGGTTATACGAAAGGGGGTTAGAAGAAAGCATTTAAAAATCTATTTTAGGCGGTTCGAACTGTTTAAAAATCTGTATAGCATCAGATAGAAATTTAACTCTTTCCTCCGCATCCATTACCTGAATTTTAATAACAGCAAAACAGTCACGAGAGCCTTCATATGAATATCCCTTTATATGATTATTAACAAAGACATCTCTGACTTTTCTATTAAAGAATCTCCTAATACTAGGTTCAGCCTTTCCCTGTAAAATAAATTTTTTAGAAAATACCGGATCTTCTTCAAAATTTATGTCCTGACCACCAAATAGTTTTCCTAAATCATCATAAAAGAAATATTCATCTCTAATGTAAAACTGAGGCAAATCAAGATTATTATTTGTTAAAAGGCAGATAGTTTCTGTAATTATAGACTTATGTCTACCAGTGCCACTAATATAAGTGTGATCAAATATATAGAAATCAAAACCATTACGATTTCCATACATTTCAGCGCCCCATCCTTCGATTCGCTCTTTTTTACCCATTACAGATAAAATTTTAGAATTTACCGGTATCCTTGTTAGATTTTCAGTATAGTAAATACCATTTTTTAAACAATAATCACTCATAGCCCGCAGTCTTTGTGCATTTCTCATACCTTTAAACCCGGATATTAGAATTTTAAGAAGTATAATCACACAAATAACAATAATAATTATCCCTTCTACGTATACGGTTTTAAAAAACATACGCCAACCCCAAACTAATCAAAGAGTATTTGTATTTACTAGCTGAGATAACCATTCTCATCATCATCAAAATTAGTTGTACCGATTTCTCTAAATATCTTCATAACATTGGACAAAAGAGCTAGTCTTTCTTCAATATTAAGTTTGCCAGAAATACATGCAGCGAAACAATTTCGATGGCCTTCATACTTATAACCTCTAGTTCGCTTAGTAACAAAAGCAGACCTGACTTTTCTATCAAAAAATCTTCGGATGTCACGCTCTATCATTCCCTGCAGCACAAATTGCCTTGAAAAAGTTGGATCTTCTTCAAAATTAATATCCTGACCCCCGAATAGTTTGCCCAAACTATCAAGAATCATATTTTCATCTCTTATAAAAAACTGAGGCATATTTACACGGGGCTTAGTTACAACACAGATAGTATCTGTGTAAGTATGTCTGTGTTTTCCATACCCAGTAACATAATAATGTTCAAAAATAGAAAAAGAATAATCCCCTCTTTTCCCAGACATTTCTGTCTGCCATTTATTAGTATGACCCTTTTCAGCCAGTATTGAGAAACTATAAGCATTAGAAGGAACTGCACCAGCTACATCACTGTAGTTCAGGCCGTGTTTAAAGCAGTAATCCCTTATACCTTTACGCCTTCTTTCATCAATAAGTGACTGAATAACGGCAATAACAACAAAAATGGCCACAAAACCTATGCCGAATACAAATGACATTGGATCGCTTGACCCTCTACGAGCTAACATATTAACTCCTTTAACCCCAAACAGTTTATTTATATATAATATATTAAATGGTCTAAAAAGCAAAAAAAAAAGCCGAGGTCTTATTCCTCGGCCCGAAAATTAAGGAGGCAAACAAATCCATCAACCTTTTCGACCAAAGATTAAGATTTCTTAACTTTTTTTAAAGTTTTTATAATAATAAAACCTTATTCTTTACTTTATCCTCTGCAAACTCTATAATAAGACTTAAATAAGAAAATGGAGTCATCAAATGCCATATTCAGTAATAAATGCGATTGTAGTTTTTCTAGCCATTGCAGCAATAGCTGCTATTCTCAGCAGAAGTACAAAACAGGAAAAACTCAATCTGGAAAACACAAAGCAATACTGTGAAAAAAACAAATTTGAATTTGTCAGGAACATGAAACAGGAAGAATTTCCTGAAAAGGTTAAAGATTTCACAATATTTCAAAGGCATATTGGTTACAAAGATTTTCATAGTATTGTTAAAGGCAGTTCCAATGGCTATAACTTCACGCTTTTAACCTTTATTTATCCAGGTAATCACAGGACATGCGGCAGCTTAGTATGTCTTGTCAATAAGAAAGACGCTAAGCTTCCTAAGTTTTATCTGAGGGATTCAAAAACCATATCATTAGATAAACTCTTTGGTAAGCAGGAAATAAAACTTTCAGAAAATAAAGATTTTTCAGAAAAATTTCTCCTTCAGGGAAATGATATAGACGAAACTAAGGCTTTCTTTACTGAACCAAGAATGCAGGCTTTTATCAAAGAACATGTTAAAGGCTATGAATATGAGTCTGACTCAGATTATTTTGCTATCGCTTACCCATTAACTCCTAGTATTCCAATAGAAGAATACGAAGCATTATTATCAAAAACCACTACTCTGCTTACAGATTTAGGGGTTTAAAATGGAAATTGAGAGAAAATTCCTCTTAAAAAACGATAATTGGAAAAAGTTTGTCAGTAAAAGCATTCATATTAAACAGGGATATATTTCAACAAATCCCTTATCTGTAGTAAGAATCAGAATTACTGATTCAAAAGCTTATTTAACCATAAAAGGCAAAGGTTCTGGAATATCCAGACCGGAATTTGAATACGAAATTCCTGCTCAGGATGCAGAAGAAATGTATAATCTTTTCTGTCTCAACTGTGGTCTGGTTAAAACTCGTCATATTGTAGAATACAAAAACCATAAATTTGAAATAGATGAATTCGGAGGTCGTCATAAAGGCCTTATATTTGCTGAAGTAGAGATGAACTCAGAAGATGAAAAAGTTGAACTTCCAGAATGGATAGGCGACGAAGTTACTGGCGACCCCAAATACCATAATTCTAATCTCGCAAAATGTTGAACAAATTATATAAAGAATATCAGAATAAACCTACCAGCCTGGATAAATGTCTGTATTTGTATGACTTGTATCATAAAAACCCAAAGTCTTTTTTTGAACTTGCTAATGAACATTATATTGAATTTCTGCCAATTCTTTACACTCCTACCATAGGTGATGCTGTAATAAACTACAGCAAAAACTATAAATACCCGCTTGGACTAAGTATTTCATATCTTGATAAAGGGAATATAAAAGCCATTCTTCAAAAAGCCAAAAAGAGTTTTGGCAGCCAAGAGATGACTATTGCTGTAGTCACAGACGGAGAAGGTGTTTTAGGAATTGGCGACCAGGGTGCAGGTGCCATATACATTTCCTTGGGTAAACTAATGGTATATTCGCTTTGCGGGGGGTTAGACCAATCAACTACCCTGCCTGTGATGCTGGATGTAGGAACGAACAATAAAATACTTCTGGATGACCCGGAATACAAAGGTTGGCGCCACTCTAGAATTGCCGGCAAAGATTATTATGATTTTATAGACGAATTTGTGAATGCTTTTTCTGAGGTATTTCCTAATAGCTTTCTCCATTGGGAGGACTTCGGACGAGATAATGCCCGCTGTGTTCTAGATAAATACAGAGAAATTCATCCCTCTTTCAATGACGATATTCAAGGGACTGGGGTAGTAGCATTAGCAGCAGTTCTATGCGGCATAAACAAATCAGGAATTCCTTTAAACAAGCATAAAATATGTATTTTCGGAGCAGGAACAGCAGGCTGCGGAATAGCAAATCAACTCTGCCGAGGTTTAGCAATAAAGCAAGGAATCAGCTTTGAAGAAGAAAGTAAAAACTTTTATCTGATAGATAAAAAAGGATTACTATTGAATAACGACGAAAACCTGCTTTACTTTCAGAAAAGTTTTGCTCATTCTCCTGAAGAAGTTACTGATTGGCAGCTTCAAAAAGAAGATTTCATCGGGCTGTTTGACGTAATAATAAATAGTCACCCGACAATACTAATAGGCTGTTCAACTGCTTCTGGAGCTTTTACAGATGAAATATTAACTGAAATGTACCGTTATAATAAGAAACCGATAATAATGCCTATCTCAAATCCGACTTCTAAAGCCGAAGCCACACCAGAAAGAGTTCTCAAATGCACTGAGGGTAATGCGCTTATAGCAACGGGAAGCCCATTTGCCCCAGTAGTCTTTAATGAACGCGAAATCAAAATAGCTCAATGCAATAACGCTCTTGTGTTTCCAGGAATAGGCATAGGAATGATTAAATCAAAAGCAAGGGTATTAACCGACAAAATGCTGTTAGAAGCCAGCGAAGTTTTAGCAAAAGAAGCAGAATTAAATTCATCTGCCCTAAATTCTTTACTTCCAGGATTTGAAAAGGTAAAAGAAATCTCAAAGATGATAGCAGAACAAATAATTAATTCTGCTGAAAATAATTAGCAATTAGGCAATAATCCAATTTCTTGCCTTTTAATTAACTATGGTTTAAAATATAGAAATGGCTTCAATACAAAGCAAAAGCAATAAATCTTTTTTACATAAAATCCGAAACTTTTTAAGCGAACTCGGACTTTTTTTGATACTGCTTTTTCTGCCAATCATAACCATCTGGATAGCTTTTTATAATATTCAGCAAACCATATTGGAAAATTCTCGTAAACAATGCTTAAATGAAATGGCAGAAATGACTGCTCATATGCTCAGATTAACTGAGCCAGAAACTTATTACCAGGAATCTTTAAGGCGTTTATCAGAATCTTTCAAATGGGCTGAAGATATAAACGAAGTAAAAAGAATTGGAACTAAAGAAGTTCTTGATTTGGCTCTATTTGATGAAAATGGGAATCGTTTAAAATGGCCGGCAAACGAAAACCTTGTTAAAACGAAAATATCTCAAGACTATATTAAAGCCTTAAAGAGTATTACAGAGAATCTTGAAAGCTCTTTAAGTCAGGATTATCAAAAAATATCTTTAAACTATTCCGGCAATTCAACGACTATATCTAGTCTTGCAGCCACCCCAAACAGTCTTGTTAATTTTCAAGGGGTCGGGCTTCGCAAAATGGGAGGATGGTTTAAAGTCCAGCTTCCGCCAGTTAATGGTTCTAATGTTAAAAGAATGGGCGATTTACTAGCTTGGCTTGATTTAGAAAAAGTAGATAAGTATTCGCTGGCAGAAAAAACAATAGATACAATGCAGCGTTTAACATCTCCTATCTATACTTTTTCATTTCTTGATCTGAAAAATGTATCTAAGCATAGTAGCAGCAACAAAAGACGTCTTAAACCATCATCGACAAAAATTCTCTCATCTAATTCTTTAAAATCAGGTTTCATTTACGAGAACGAACTATTTTCTTTAAACGACTCCAAGGAAGGAATAAGACTAATCTGTTCCCGACCAAGTCCCAAACCGATAAATCTTTTAAAAAACTATAACAAATTATTATATATTCTTATTCCTGTTTTATTCCTGTTTTTCCTTTGGGCAAAGATTTTTAAAATCAATTTCAGTTTTTCTGTTAAAACTCAAGCAGCCTTAATTTTTGGATTTTCTGCGTTTATAGG